>JAUIEH010000372.1 GCA_030428405.1 Alphaproteobacteria bacterium | reverse complement strand
GTTGGGCGTCATGCGCGGCGGCCTTGTCATGGGCATGAACGATGGCGCCGCGCACAGGCGGCGGAAACACGCTAGAAGAGCGCAGGGGTTTTAACAGCGCGCGCGTTGCGCGATCGGCGGCGCGCCCCGGTCCGTCGTCGACGCCGTCCTCAAAGCCGATCGGCATGTCGACGACGATTATCTCCGGCGCTTCCGGCCAGTCGAGGATGTCGCCGAAGCGCGGCAGCGCAACGAGGCGCGCCTCATGCGGCGCCCCGACAGGGTGAAGGCACGCCACCCATCGGTCCTGATCCGCGCGGCGGTCGCGGCCCGCACCGTCGACGCCGGCGACCCATTTCCTCCGTGCACTCATTAACGTGTCGCCGTCATCACTCATAGCGCCTCGATCCGGGTCTCGCCGGTCGGCACGGGTGGCGGCCAGGCATAGCTGAACATGGAAAGCGTCGTCGTCGGCAGTTCATCAAGCTTGGCGCGCAATGCCGCATTGAGCGTGAAATCGGTCAGCTTGACGGCTGTTGCGAGCGCGATGTCCGGTTTCATGCCGGTCGCCAGACCACCGAGAAAGGCGCCGCTCAACAAATCGCCGACGCCTTTGGGCGCGTCATCGCGTCGGGGCGCGTGCGCAAACCAGGCGTCGCCGCCAGGTTCAGCATAGACGACGCCGACGCGGCCTTCCTCGCCCGGCACCGACGAGACGAGCGTCGTCTTGTCGAGCTTGTCAGCAACCTCGCGCGCCGAGACGGAGTCAATGACGCGCACGCCGCTCAGAGTTTCAGCTTCCCACGCATTGGGTGCGACGATGTCGGCGAGCGGCAGCAATAATCGCTCAATAGCGGCGGGCACATCCTTGTCGACATATCGGCCGACATCGGCGTCGCCCATGATGGGATCAACGAAAATCTTGAGGTCCCAGGCTTTGTCCTTGAGCGCGCCCAGAGCATCGGCCGCCGCCTTCACCTGATCGGCGCGCGCGAAATAGCCCGTCAGCGCCCAGCTGCAGCGCTTGGCGTCGGGATGATCGAGCGCGCGCGCAAGCAAATCCTTGAACATATTCGAGGGAACCGCTGCGCCGCCGGGCTCGCCCCAGCCAGGATGGCGGCCCAGCAATGTCGTGGGCGCCTGTATGACTTCGATCGGAAAGACCCGCAGCGCAGGCGTCGTCACGCTTAGGCCCACGCGCGAGGCTGCAACGAATGAAGAGATTGCAAGAACGGCTCTTTGCATGACGGCGCGAGTCTTCCACAATTCACCGCGACGCACACCTCTTGCTGTGAGGGTGCGCTTTGCCGAAGGGATTGCTCTATGCCGCCAGCGCGCCCGCGCCGTTCCGCTTTATTTGTTCCGGGCTCGAATGAACGGGCTTTGGAGAAGGCGCGCGGGCTCTCGGTCGATTGCCTGCTCCTCGATCTCGAAGACGCCGTCGCGCCCGCGCGCAAATCAGATGCGCGCGGTCTGGTCGCCGAACTCTTGCGCGCGAATGCGTTTGAGGGGCGCGAAGTCGTCGTGCGCATCAACGCGCTTGAGACGGGAGAGGGCGTCGCGGACTTGGAGGCCGTTTTGCCGGCCGCTCCCGACGCCGTGCTTTTGCCGAAAGTGAATGCCGCCGCCGACATTGAGGGGCTGTGCGCCGCGCTGGATGAGACCGAGGCGCGCCGCGGCATGGCGATCTGGGCGATGATTGAAACGCCCAAAGCGGTGTTGAACCTTCCCGAAATCGCCTCGATCGGCGCGCGACGAAGATTGGCGGCGCTGGTGCTCGGCGCCAATGATCTCAGCGCGGATATGCGTATGCGCCTGGGACCTGAGCGCGCAGAACTGGCGCCTGTGCTCTCGCAGCTCGTTGTCGCCGCCCGCGCGCATTGTCTGACGGCGTTGGACTCGGTTTACAATAATTATGCGGATACGGATGGTGTTTCGCGCGAGGCGCGACAGGCGCGCGCCTTCGGCTTTGACGGCAAGACGCTGATTCATCCCAGCCAGATCGCGCCGGTGCATGACGCTTTCGCTCCCAGCAACGAAGAAGTCGACTGGGCGCGCAAAGTGGTCGCGGCGTTCCAAAGCCCGGAAAATCTCGAGCGCGGCGCCATCTCGATCGACGGAAAAATGGTCGAGCGCATGCATTGCGACGAAGCCGAACACGTCCTCGCGCTGGCGGGGGAAAGGCTCGAGGAGGCCGGATCATGAGAGTTCTAAAACTTTCCACCTTTGCCGCGTCGGCGGCGCTCGCGCTTTCAGCTTGCGCATCTCCGGCCTTGAATGACGACGCGGACGAAGCAGCGTTCGGTCCTGCGCCGGAAACAGAGCAGGCTTGTGCGGCGGCTGGCGGGCGCTGGGCGCGTGGCGGGATGCTCGGGCATTATCATTGCTTCCGCGCGCCGCCGGATGCGGGTCAGTCGTGCACGGACTCTACGCAATGCGAGGGCCTGTGCGAACTCAATGAGGCGCAGGATGGCGGCTCGTGCAGTCGTGAGACGCCCGTGTTTGGCTGCATTGCGCTATATGAAGGCGAGGGCGACGCGCCGACGATCTGCATCGACTGACGCGCCGCTCCTGACCTATTCGGCGTCGTTCGCCGTTGCGGCTTCTTCTTCCGCGACCACCCAGCGTTCGACCTGCGCTTCCAGCAAGTTCAGCGTGACTGCGCCGTTGAGCAGGACGGCGTCGTGGAAGCGGCGAATGTCGAAGTCCGCGCCGAGGCGTTCTTCGGCGTCCGCGCGCAGACGCACGATGGTCATCTCGCCGACCTTGTAGCCGAGCGCCTGACCGGGCCAGGCGATATAACGGTCGACCTCGGTGACGATATTGGTGTCGGACAGCGCGGAGTTTTCACGGAAGCAGGCTTCGGCTTGTTCGCGGTTCCAGCCCATGGCGTGAATGCCGGTGTCGACGACAAGCCGGCAGGCGCGCCACATCTCATAAGAGAGGCGGCCGAAGCGCTCATGAGGCGTCTGATAAACGCCCATTTCCTCGGCGAGACGCTCCGTATAAAGCGCCCAGCCTTCGCCGAAGGGTGTGATGTACATCTCGTTGCGGAAATCGGGCACGCCTTCGATTTCCTGCGACAGAGCGATCTGATGGTGATGGCCAGGCACGGCTTCATGCGCGGTCAGGGACGGCAGCTCGTAAAGCGGACGCGCGGGCAAGTCGTAGGTGTTGACCATGTAGTTTCCGGCGACGCCTTGTTCGGGGTCGCCCTGCCAATAGCGCCCCGTCGTATAAGCCGGCGCGATCGCGTCAGGCACCGGCAACACGCCATACGGCAGACGCGGCAATGTCGCGAACCAGGCAGGCATCATGCCGTCTATGCGCTTGGCGATGCGCGAAGCGTGCATCAAGAGCTCTTCCGGCGTTTCGGCGTAGAATTGTTCATCCGTGCGCAGAAATTCGAGGAATTCCTCAAACGTACCCTCGAAC
>JAUIEH010000007.1 GCA_030428405.1 Alphaproteobacteria bacterium | reverse complement strand
CTGAAGGGAGGAAATGCTTTGTCTGCGCGCCTATCACACAAAGCCGGCTTGGCGAAGCGCGCAGCGACGCAGAAACCGCTGTCTGCGCTCAATTTTCGCAGACGTCATTCTCGCGCACGACATAGCGGATGAGGCTTGCGGGCGCGCCGTGCGGACCGGTCACGTCGCGATATTCGATCACGCCGATGATGCAGGGCGCGCGCCGGTGCTCGAACCAGAAGCGCGCTCCATGGCGAAGGGTCCGCCAGGGGCGGTGCGAAAATGAGTCGAGATACTCGGTCCAAGCCTGCGCCCAGATGGGATGGGCGAGCGTGTAGCACGCAAGTCCAATCGGCGGACGAACCTCGCCTTCGATCTCGCTGGGCGCGGGCCAGGTCTCGCAATCCGGCAGAGCTTCGGCGCGTGGAAAGGCCGGCGCGTCCAGCAGACCAGGCAAGACCTCGCCACTCTCCGGCGCGGGCCAGCGCCGCGCATAGGGATGGCAGGTCGAAAGCGCCGCTATCGCGACCATGCTCACGGCGATTTGTGCGATGGCCGCCATTCGCCCGGTCTCCGGCGCCGCCTCGATCAGTGGCGAAACTTAGCCTTGCTTCGCCCCAATCCGCGAGTGGCGCTTCACACCCGTTCAGCGAGTGGCCGCGCGGGGCGCGAAGGGCGCTGCGCGGTCTATTCCTTAAGGGAAGAGGGGGCGCGGGCGCCGCCGCGAGCGCTAGCTGCTCGAGCTGCTGTCGCCGCCGCCTTGCTTGCGGGCGAGGCCGGCGCCGCTTGCGATGGCGACGCCGAAGACGATGACGACAGAGACCATGATCCAAACGGTCGGCACGCCGAGCTGAACCAGGGCGTATGTCAGGCCGCCGGACACCAGAAGGGCGCCGATGGCGTAAATGATGAAGGCGCGCATGGGATTGCTCCTGCTGCGAAATCCAGTGCGACTAGAACGCGCCTCGCGCCGGATTGTTCCGCAGACGGGAGGCTCGCCTAAAACGATGCGCCGTCGACTTTATTGATTTTGAGGTTGTCCAGATCCACTCCGGGCACGCAGCGCAGATTGACCGCCGCCATTTCCTGACCGTCCGGCGTCTTTCCGACGCCGAAGGGCGCGCAGCCGCAGGTCGTGCAGAACTGGTGCTGGATGGCGTGCTTATTGAACGTGTACGTTGCAAGCGCCTCGGTCGGCGTGGAGACACGCAAGGCGTCCATCGGCGCAAACGCCAGGAGATAGCCCTTGCGCCGGCAGATCGAGCAATTGCACGACATCGCCTCGTCCGTCGGTCCGTCCCACTCAAACTGCACCGCGCCGCAATGGCAGCTTCCTTCCTGCGTGCTCACACTTTCGCTCCCAAGGCATCCGAGACCGTGAAGATGTCCTTGTCGCCGCGGCCACAGAGATTCATCAGGACGAGCCCGTCAGGCCCAAGCTCGCGGCAGAGGTCGCCGGCGCGCGCGAGCGCGTGACTGGGCTCCAGCGCGGGGATGATGCCTTCCTGGCGCGAGCAGAGCTGGAACATCTCCAGCGCTTCCTCATCGCTTGCGGTCAAATATTCGACGCGGCCGGCGTCTTTCAGCCAGGCATGCTCAGGCCCGACGCCGGGATAATCCAGCCCCGCCGAGATTGAGTGGCCGTCTAGAATTTGTCCGTCTGCGTCCTGAAGCAAATAAGAGCGCATGCCGTGCACGACGCCCGGCGCGCCCTTGGTCAGGCTGGCGCAGTGCTCGTCCGTATCAAGACCATGCCCGCCGGCCTCCACGCCGATGAGGCGCACGTCGTCGCCGAGAAAGGCGTAGAAGAGGCCCATGGCGTTGGAGCCGCCGCCGACACAGGCCACGCATGCATCCGGCAGCCGTCCCTCGCGCTCCATCATCTGCGCGCGCGCCTCGCGCCCGATGACGGCCTGAAAATCGCGCACCATGGCCGGGTAGGGATGCGGGCCCGCCACCGTGCCGATGACGTAAAACGTGTCCTCGACATTGGTGACCCAGTCGCGCATCGCTTCGTTCATGGCGTCTTTGAGCGTGCGCCCGCCGGTCTCGACGGAACGCACCTCGGCGCCGAGCAGGTTCATGCGGAAGACATTGGGCTTTTGGCGCTCAATGTCTTCAGCGCCCATGTAAACGATGCAGGGCAGGCCGAAGCGCGCGCATACCGCAGCCGTCGCCACGCCGTGCTGGCCCGCGCCCGTCTCTGCGATGATGCGCGTCTTGCCCATGCGCTTGGCGAGCAGGACCTGGCCCAAACAGTTATTGATCTTGTGCGCGCCCGTGTGGTTGAGCTCGTCGCGCTTGAACCAGAGCTTGGCGCCGCCGAAATGCGCGGTCAGGCGCTCGGCGAAATAGACCGGGCTCGGACGGCCGACATAATCGCGCGCGAATGCGTCGATTTCGGCCTGAAAGCTCGGATCGTCCTTGGCCGCCTCATAGGCCTCGCCCAGCTCGAGCACGAGCGGCTGCAGCGTTTCAGCGACATAGCGCCCGCCATAGGCGCCGAAATGGCCTTCCATGTCGGGTGCGGTGTTGGCGGCGGAATAAGCGTCATCGGGCGTCATGTCGGGCATCAAGCAGAAAATCCGCTCCATGCGCAATCGCGCGCAAAGCGGAACGCAGCGCGAGCGCAACCGACGGCGCGCTGTTCGCCTTCGCTCAGGCGTTCTTTGCGGCCTGGATGAAGGCGCGGATTTTGGCGGGGTCTTTGACGCCGGGCGCCGCTTCGACGCCGGAGGAGACGTCGACGGCCTCAGCGCCCGTGACGCGTATGGCTTCGGCGACGTTTTCGGGCGAGAGGCCGCCGGCGAGCAGCCAGGGCTTGGGCGCCGTCCAGCCCTGGGTCAGCGTCCAGTCAAAGGCGGCGCCGTTGCCGCCGTCATAGGGCGCGCCTTCGGGCCCGCGCGCATCCAACAAGAGCCGGGCGATGGTCGGATATTCGGACGCTGTTTCGAGATCCGCGGCGGATGCGACGGGCACGGCCTTCCAGACGTCCCAGTCATGCAGCCCGCCGATCACGGACGCCTTCTTGGGCGATTCAGCGCCGTGCAGCTGGATGACGTCGGGTGCGAGCGATGCAGCGATCGCATTGAGCGTTTCGAAGGGCGCATCGACCGTGAGCGCCACGATTTTGACAGCGCGGCGCACGGCCGGCTTGGCCAGCCGGGCGGCGTCTTCCGGGGTGATGTAGCGGGGGCTCTTAGGCGCGAAGACGAAACCGATCCAATCGGCGCCCGCCGTCACGGCGGCCTCAATCGCGGCTTCGCTCCGCAATCCGCATATCTTCACCTGCGCCATGGCGCGGGCTTAGCCGTCTTGGAGGCGGGAGAAAAGCGCCGGCCGCCGCAACGGCCGGCGCGCTGGCTCAGTTGTTTTGCGCGCGCAAGGCGTCGCGAATCTCTTCGAGAAGCACTTCCTGGCGCGGCGGTTCGGCGGGTTCCGGCTCCGGCGGCGCAGGCTCTTCGCGCTTCAGCGTGTTCATGCCTTTGATCAGGATGAACAAGGCGAACGCCACGATCATGAAGCTGATCGTTGCGTTGATGAACAGGCCGATATTCATGGTCACGGCTTCGGTGTCTTCCGTCGCCGCGCGCAGCGTGATTGCGATGTCCGAGAAGTCCACGCCGCCCAGAACGAGACCGATGGGCGGCATGAGGATGTCGTTCACAAACGACTGAACGATGGTCCCAAACGCGCCGCCGATTACGATGCCGACCGCCATGTCGACGACATTGCCTCGCATGGCGAATTCTTTGAATTCGTTCAGCATTTAGTCTCCCTCACGACGAATCAATTCCGTCCGAGGGCTGAGCGTGCGCCGGTTGGGCGCAAGGCGTCAAATATGCGCCGGCGGCATTGATCACCCGGCCGGGGCGGCTATTTGCGCTCAGGCCCGCGCGATTCGTCCACGCGCTGGCGCAGCTCCTTGCCCGCCTTGAAGAACGGCACGTGCTTGGCGCGCACCGTCACAGGTTCGCCCGTGCGCGGATTGCGACCGTTCTCGCGCGCCTCGCGGAAGCGCACCGAAAAGGCGCCGAAGCCGCGCAGCTCGACCCGGTCGCCATGCGCGAGCGCGGACGAGATCGTTTCGAGAATGGTGTTGACGGCTTTTTCCGAGCGTCCGGCGGTCAGTTCGGGGTGGCGTTCGGACAGGACGGTGATGAGCTGAGACTTGATCATGATCGGCGGGAGACTCCGAGCGAACTTGCAGCGATAGACGTCAATGTGCGTGCCGGCGCGCGTTCGTCAACACGCGCCGGCAACTGAACTTACTGATTCAGATACAAAAAGCAGCACTCAGAGCGCGAAAATGCGCTGAAATGTCAGCTTTCGTCGTCGTCCTTCTCGCGCAGAGCAGAGCCGAGAATGTCGCCGAGGGTCGCGCCGGAATCGGCGGAACCGAACTGTTCGACGGCTTCTTTCTCGTCTTTGATCTCCAGGGCTTTGATCGACAGGCTGATGCGGCGGGTCGCCTTGTCGACCGACGTCACCATGGCGTCGAGCTTGTCGCCCACGGCGAAACGCTCGGGGCGCTGCTCGGAGCGATCGCGCGAGAGGTCCGACTTGCGGATGAAGCTCTTCACGAGATTGTCCTCGCCGAAGCTGACTTCGATGCCGCCTGAGGCCACTTCCGTCACCGTGCAGGTGAGGATGTCGCCGCGCTTCACGCCGCTTTCATTGACCGGGTCGTTGGCGAGTTGCTTGATGCCGAGCGAAATCCGCTCTTTCTCGACGTCGATGTCGAGAACCTTGGCTTTGACGACGTCGCCCTTCTTGAAGTTCTGAATGGCCTGTTCACCCGGCTCGTTCCAGTCGATGTCGGACAGGTGCACCATGCCGTCGATGTCGTTGTCGAGGCCGATGAAGAGGCCGAACTCGGTGATGTTGCGGACTTCGCCTTCGATCTCGGCGCCGGACGGGTGGGCTTCGGCGAAGACCTCCCACGGATTGCGCTGGCACTGCTTGAGGCCGAGCGAGATGCGGCGCTTTTCGCCGTCGACATCGAGCACGAGGACTTCGACTTCCTGGCTGGTCGAGACGATTTTGCCCGGATCGACATTCTTCTTGGTCCAGCTCATTTCGGAGACGTGGACCAGGCCTTCGACGCCCGGCTCGAGCTCAACGAAGGCGCCATATTCGGTGATGTTGGTGACGCGGCCGGAGAAGCGCGCATCGACCGGATATTTCGCTTCGACGCCGTCCCAGGGATCGGACTGCAGCTGCTTCATGCCGAGGCTGATGCGCTGGGTCTCGGGATTGATCTTGATGATCTGGACTTTGACGGTTTCGCCGACGGCGAGCACCTGGCTCGGATGATTGACGCGGCGCCACGACATGTCCGTGACGTGCAACAGGCCGTCAATGCCGCCCAGGTCAACGAACGCGCCGTAATCGGTGATGTTCTTGACCACGCCCTCGCGGACTTCGCCTTCCTGAAGCTGATTGACCAGCTCGGCGCGCTGTTCGGCGCGGCTCTCTTCGAGAACGGCGCGGCGCGAAACGACGATATTGCCGCGCGGACGGTCCATTTTGAGGATCGCGAAGGGCTGCGGCTTATTCATCAGCGGACCGACATCGCGCACGGGACGGATGTCGACCTGGCTGCCCGGAAGGAAGGCGTTGGCGCCGCCGAGGTCGACGGTGAAGCCGCCTTTGACCCGGCCGACGATCGCGCCTTCGACGGGCTCGGTCTTGTCGAATGATTTTTCGAGACGGTTCCAGGCTTCTTCGCGGCGCGCCTTTTCGCGGCTCAGGATCGCTTCACCGAGCGCGTTTTCGATGCGCTCAAGGTAAACTTCAACTTTATCGCCGACAGCGACCGTCTCTTTTTCGCCCTGGAAATAAAATTCGCGTTGGGGAATGCGGCCTTCGGTCTTCAGCCCGACGTCAACGACGACGAAATCGTTTTCGATCGCCGTAACCAAGCCCTCGATGACATTGCCTTCTTCCAGCTGGCGGCCTGCAAAGCTCGCCTCGAGCAGCTCGGAGAAATCTTCGGTGGTCGGGTTAAGTGTAGACGTGTCCGTCATTCCAGTTTGACTCCATCATAATCTGATCAGGCCCTCCGGTTGTTTCCGGCGGTCTTGCCGGCGCACCACGCGCCGACCGACTTTCATTGGTATCACACGCCGATCGCACAAACGCGAAACGGCCGCAGCCCCTAATCGCCGGGCGCCTGCGGCGGTCTGCCATGCAACGACGGTAGATAGACGCCCGGTTACGCGCGCGCCTGTTCGACAAGGCGCAAAGCCTCCTCGAATGCGGCGTCTATACTCAGCGCGCTTGTATCTAGCAAGACAGCGTCTTGCGCCGGACGCATCGGCGCGACCGCGCGCTCGGCGTCGCGCTTGTCGCGCTCGGCGAGATCGCGGGCGAGATCGGCGACATCGACCCGCTCGCCGCGCTGGGCGAGTTCGGCGGCGCGCCGGCGTGCGCGCTCCTCGGGCGAGGCGGTGATGAACAGCTTCACATCGGCGTTCGGACAAATGACCGTGCCGATATCGCGCCCATCCAGAATGGCCCCGCCGGGCTGGGCGGCGAAGGCGCGTTGCAGCGCGATCAGGGCGGCGCGCACCGGCGGATGCGCTGAGGCTTTCGAGGCCGCAGCGCCGGCTTCGCGCGTCACCAGCTTTGGATCATCGAGCTTGGGCGGATCAATGCGCGCCGCGATCTGCGCCAGCGCATCGGCGTCGTCCAGACTGACGCCTTGCTCGAGCGCTCCCACTGCAACGGCGCGATAGAGCTTGCCGGTGTCGAGATGCGGCAGAGCGAAATGCGCGCTGAGGCGCTTGGCGATCGTGCCCTTGCCCGCGCCCGCCGGGCCGTCAATGGCGATGATCAAGCCGTGACCTCGTCGACATGCGCGCCGATGGCGGCCATGTCGGCCATGAAGCCGGGATAGGACGTCGCGATCATCGAAGCGTCGTCGATCTCCACCGGCTGTTTGGCGCCGAGGCCGAGCACCATCGCGCTCATGGCGATGCGGTGATCGCCATGGGTCTCGACGCGGCCGCCGCCCGGAACCCCGCCAGGCCCGCAGCCATGCACGATGAAGCCGTCATCGGCGACATCCACACGCACGCCATTGGCCTGGAGCATTGCAGCGATGGCGGCGATGCGGTCGCTCTCCTTGATGCGCAGCTCGCGCGCGCCGGAAACCTGCGTGGCGCCTTTCGCATAAGCCGCACAGACCGCAAGGATGGGAAACTCGTCGATCATTGACGGCGCGCGCGTCGGGTCGACGGCGATGCCTTTCAGCGTGCTCGTGCGCGCTTTGAGCGCTGCGAGCGGCTCATAGGACGGGTTCGGATCTTCGTCGAAATCCATGTCCGCGCCCATTTCGGCGAGCGTTTCGAAAAAGCCCAGCCGCGTGGTGTTGGCGAGCACCGGCGACACTGACACCTCGCTGTCGGGCGCAACGATCGCCGCAGCGATCATGAAGGCGGCCGAGGAGGGATCGCCCGGCACATCGACATCTGCGCTGGTCAGCGGCGCCGGACCGACGAGCCGGATCATGCGCCGCGCGCCTTCGCTCTCTATCTCCGGCGGCGCGCCGAACAACGCGAGCATGCGCTCGGTGTGATCGCGCGTCGGCTGGGATTCGACATATTCCGTCTCGCCCTCTGCGGCGAGCGCGGCGATCAGGACCGCCGACTTCACCTGCGCGGACGCCGCCGGGCTGATCCAGGTGATGGCGTGCAGCGGCCGGCGGCCCTTCAGGCGCACGGGCAGGCGGTCATCATCGCACCACGCGCCAGCGCCGAAAGCGCGCAAGGGCGCGAGCACGCGTTCCATCGGGCGCGAGGACAGGCTTGCATCGCCGATGAAGCGGGTCTCGATATCGGCGCCGGCGGCCGCCCCCATGGTCAGGCGGCAGCCCGTGCCCGAATTGCCGAAGTCGAGCGCTGCGGCGGGCTCCTGCAGACCCGCCGCGCCGACGCCGCGCACTTTCCAGGCGCCGTCGCTGGTGCGCTTCGTGCCCGCGCCCAGCGCTTTCATGGCGCGCGCAGTGCGCATGACGTCGTCGCTTTCCAGAAGCCCGCGGATCTGCGTCTCGCCCTCGGCGAGCGCGCCGAAGATCAAAGCGCGGTGCGAAATTGATTTGTCGCCTGACGGCGCCAGCGCGCCCGAAAGTCCGCGAGAAAGCCGCGATCGTGCGGGTTTGGGAGGGTGTGAATGTGAGGTCATTGACGCGACGTCGCCCGGTTCGTTGCGCTGTCGATTGGAAATTGCTTTTGACAGCGGCTGGCGATCATGGCAAGCGACCGCGCCTTATCCGAAAGCCGCTGGAATCATTCTGTTTGCGGGGGAGAACTTGGCCAAACCCAAATTAGGCGAGAAGCGCACCTGCCCGAGCTGCTCGGCGCGTTTCTATGATCTGGAGCGTGATCCGGCGGTTTGTCCGAAGTGCGGAGACTCCTTCGAGCTCGAAGCGCTGACGGCTGCATCCACGCCGTTCCGTACGGAATCCGCCAAAGCGAAAGCCGCAGCGAAAAAGGCCGAGGCCGCCGCTGCAGAGAAAGAAAAGCAAGCCGCCGAGGACGCTGAGGACGACGAGGACGAAGTCGAAGAGGACGAGAACACCGTCGCGCTGGAAGACGTCGATGAAGACGACGGCGATGATGATGACGGCGACGACGATGGCGACGATGTCCTGCTCGACGACGATGACGACGACGTAGTTGTGGACGACGACGATGATGACGACGTCCTGCTCGACGATGATGACGACGACGACGTGCTTCTCGACGACGATGACGACGAAGAAGACACGTAAGTTCGCTTGATCGCAGGCGGCGCGGCGACTAATTTCCGTCGCCCGCCGACCGGCGGCGCCGCGCGCGGGTCCCAACCCGCAAGTCAGCGCGATATCTGAAGTGACGGGGCCGTAGCTCAGTTGGGAGAGCGCTACAATGGCATTGTAGAGGTCAGGGGTTCGATTCCCCTCGGCTCCACCACCTTTCCTGGCGCTACCGCTCGCTAGCCGCTCGCTGCATGAGCGCGGGATTCTTTCTTTGCGCTACCGCTCGCTTTGCGCTTGCTGCTTGAGCGCGGGATTCATTCTTTGCGCTACCGCTCGCTAATCGCTCGCTGCATGAGCGCGGAAATCATTCTTGGCGCTATCGTTCGCGACAAGCGCTCGCTGCATGAGCGCGGGGTTTGCTCATCTGTTCCGAAGAGGCGGCCCGACCGGCTCGGCCCGCGCTCATCGGCGCGTGAGCAAAACGAACAGGATGAGGCCAGGTATCGCACCGACAATGGCGACTACGCCCAGCTCGAGCGAAAAAATCCTGTCACGGAACGATGCATAAAAAATCGTCACCCAGAGCGCGCCCAGACCGACCAGCGCGCCGCAGAGCGGCGCCGCCCATGGTCGCTGCATGTTGCGGTCGATGACGATGAAGCCTGCGATCACGCCGCCGACGCCCGCCGCGATCGAGGCGTAGAGCGGCGCAATCGAGAGCTCGGGGACGAAGCCTGAAACGAGCAATGCGGGCACGACCGCGCTGAGCGTCAGAACGACGATCGCGACTTTTCTCTTGCCGGTGATTTCCATCGCATGCGCCTCCACGGGCCTCGGTCCGCCGCGCCTTGCCGGCGGCGGACGCGATGATCCGACACTTTCGCCCGAAACAGAAGTCAGCCGTCTCGCGCGCGCGAGCTGCGCGGTGAGAAACGCAGGCCATGTGCTGTGCGGTTGAGCGAGGCTCAGCCTGGCGCGGGCACGTGCTGGTCGATCAGGACGGCGTTGCCGTCAGGGTCGATGAGCGTCAGGCTCGCCGGTCCGGTCTCGGCCGGGTCGGCTTCGGTCGTGAGCGTAAGGCCTTTCGACTTCAGGCGCTTCTGGATGTCGCGCACATCGTCGAAATCGGAAATCGGTTGTCCGTCTGCGTCCCATCCGGGATTGAAGGTCAGGATATTGCCCTCGAACATGCCCTGAAACAGGCCGATCGTGCAGCCGCCATTCTTCAGGATCATCCAATTATGCGCCGACTGATCGTAAAAAACTTCAAAGCCAAGCGCTTCGTAAAATTCGCGTGAGTCCTGAAGGTTCTTGACGGCTAGGCTGACCGAGAAATTTCCAAGCTGCATGGCGCTTCCTCCTAGAAAATGATGTCGGCGAGGATGATGAGAACGCCGATCCAGCCCCCTTGCCAAAAGACCGATCGCAGACCCGGCGGGCCGAACGCGTAAGCGGGAACGTACAAACATCTCGAGACGAGGAATATCCACGCGCCCCAATTCGCCAGCGCACCATTGGCCTCGGCCGACCGCGCCTGCTTGATCAAGGCGGGCGCGCTTCCCACCTTAGATGCTGAAAGCAAGGACGCCGACGCCCCACAGGGTCGGCGGATCCTCGCGCAGAGCGGCTCAGAGGAGGGCTTTGCGTCATGACGCGGCCGACTTGGCTCGACAGCCCGTTTCTTCTGGGTTTCGAGCGTATGCAGGAAATCGCGGAGCGCGCCGCGCGCGCGACCGACGGCTTTCCGCCGTACAATATCGAGCATCTGGGCGAGGGTCAGATCCGCATCACGCTTGCGGTGGCGGGTTTTCGTTCCGAAGACCTTTCCGCCGTGATGCGCGGCGCGCAACTCATTCTGCGCGGCGACCGCAGCGAGCCTGAAGACGCTTCCTACATCCATCGCGGCATCGCCGCGCGCCGGTTTCAGCGCACCTTCGTGCTGGCCGACGGCTGGGAGGTGGAGGACGCCTTCGTCAAGGACGGGCTCCTGCATGTCGATGTCCGGCGCGAGGATCCCGAGACCGCCGAGCGCGTTGTCTCCATTCGCGTGGACCGGGGCGGACCGGGGCGTTCGAACCAGGAAGGAGCATCAGAAGATGCAAAAGATAGAACTCTCGAATGACCAAATGACGGCGCTTGGCGCGCCGCAGCTCGTCTATGTGCGCGAAGTCTCCGCCCGCGACGTCTTCGGTATTAATCCGCCGGACGGCGTGCAGCTAGCGCCCGACGCCATTCTGTATGCGGTGCATGCCGCCAATGGCGCACGCTTGGCCGTGCTCGACGACCGCGCCTCAGCCTTCCAGGCCGCGCGCAATCACGACTTCGAGCCTGTGAGCGTGCACTGAATTAGACAGTCTGGCGCGCAGGGCTGACGCGCGCATCCGGCTCAGCCGCCCGCGGTCACCGCATCGCCGCCGAGCAGAGCACGGATGGCGTCGGCGCTGGGGGCTTCGCGCAGCTGTTCGCGAAACTCCGGACGGCGCAGGGCGCGCGCGGTGCGCGCGAGCGTCTTGAGGCGCCCGGAATTAATGTCTTCGGGCGCGAGCAGCATGAAGACGAGGTCGACAGGCTTTTCGTCGGGCGCGTCAAACTCGATGGGCTGGCCGAGACGCGCAAACAGACCGCGCACACGGTCGAGGCCGGCCACGGCGACATGAGGAATGGCGACGCCCGAGCCGACGCCGGTCGTGCCTAGCCGCTCGCGCTCCAGCAGCGCGCCAAGGACGACGCTGGGGGCAGCGTCGATTTCCTCGCAGGCGTGACGGGCGAGTTCCTGGAAAAGGTGCTTCTTGCTGGTCGCGTTCAGGTCGATGATGACGCCCTGATCCAGGAGCAAACCGTCAAAACCGTTTGATTGCGCCGCGTCCTTTTCGCTGGTGCGCGTGGCGTCGTTCATGAAGGCTCCGAACCATCGGCCCGAACCGGGTCGATCCAGCCGATATGGCCGTCCGGTCGTCGATAAACAACGTTGAGCCCGCCATGCGCGGCGTTCTTGAACATCATGACGGCGGAATCGTTCAGGCTGAGCTCAAGCACAGCCATGCCGACCGTCAGCGTGCGCAAATCCGTTGTGGTCTCCGCCACCACCAGCGGTTCGCCCTCTGAGGCCTCGCCCGCGTCTTCGTCCTCGACATCGACCTCCGGCCGGGCGAGCACGACAAGGGCCGCATCGGCGGGGTCGCCGCGCGAGGTGCGCTGATCATTGAGCCGGCGCTTGAAGCGGCGCAGACGCGTTTCCAGACGCTCCGTGGCCTGGTCGACGGCGGCGTAAGCGTCGCCGGCAGAGGCGCCGGCGTTCAGATGCGCGCCCTCCGGCAAATGCACTGAACACTCAGCGCGAAACGCGCTGCCTTCGCGAGAGACCACGATGAAGGCCTCGCCGCCGCGGCTGAAATATTTGGTCACGGCGTCGCTGACCCGCGCCGAAACGCGCTCGCGCAACGCCGGACTGACGTCGATGCCCTTATTAACTACTTGTATTTGCATCTAAAAATTGTCCCTCGGCGCCGAAGCGCTCGGACGGCGGTCCGCGACCGCCTCCCAAGAGCGCGCGGACCCTAGTCCGGTCCCGATTTTGAAGTCAAATCGCGCTTTCAGGAAGCCCGTTTAAGCATACGGCGACGCTGCACAGAAGACGGAATGCGCATGGCTTCGCGGTATTTTGCGACGGTCCGGCGTGCAATTTCGACGCCCTCGTCGAGCAGAATCTCCACGATCCGGTCATCGGACAAAACGGCGTCCGCGGTTTCGGAGTCGATCAGCGTCTTGATCTTGTGGCGGACCGCTTCAGCGGAGAAGGCTTCGCCGCCGCCGGCCGCCGGGATCGACGCCGTGAAGAAATATTTCAGCTCAAACAGACCGCGCGGCGTGGCGACATATTTGTTCGACGTCACGCGGCTCACGGTTGATTCATGCATGCTGATCGCATCCGCCACGGTCTTCAGATTGAGCGGGCGCAGATGCTCGACGCCATGGGCGAGGAAGGCGTCCTGCTGGCGCACGATTTCCGAGGCGACCTTGAGGATGGTGCGCGCGCGCTGGTCCAGGCTCTTCACCAGCCAGCTCGCATTCTGATGACACTCGGTCAGGAATTCCTTGTCGGAATCTTTGCGCGCGGATTTGGTGACTTCGGCGTAATAGCGCGAATCGACGAGCACGCGCGGCAGGGTGTCGGAGTTGAGCTCGACCGCCCAGCCGCCGTCAGGACGCTCACGGACGAAAACGTCTGGCTCGATCGCAGCCGTCGTCTCGCCGCCAAAGCTTAGGCCCGGCTTCGGCGTCAGTGCGCGCAGCTCGGCGATCATCTCGGAGAGGTCGTCGCCGTCTACACCGCACACGGACTGAAGCTTTTTGTAATCGTGCTTGGCGAGCAGTTCGAGATTATTGACGAGCGCCGCCATGGCCGGATCGAAGCGGTCGCGCTCCATGAGCTGGAGGCGCAGACACTCTTTGACATTGCGCGCCATCACGCCGGTCGGCTCGAAGGTCTGCAGGAGGGCGAGCACGCCCTCGACGCGGCCGAGTTCGGCGCCGAGACGATCGGCGACATCGGCAAGATCGGCGCGCATATAGCCGTCCTCATCGACGAGGTCGATGAGCGCGGAACCGATCAGACGGTCGACCGGATCGCGTCCGGCGATGGCGAGCTGATCGGAAAGATGCTCAGCCAGCGTCTTGCCGGCGGCGGCGCGGTCAATCGCGGATTCGCCTTCCGGACCGGACGCCGAACCGCCCGAGCCCGCGCGCGACCAGTCGATGGAACCGCCCGCCTGGGCGGCTTCGCTGGGCCCGCTTTCCGGGTCCATGCTCTCATAATCGGCGTCGATGGCGGAGCTGGCGGCTTCATTCGGCGCATCGGCCGAAATCGACAGCTCTTCGAGATTTGATTCCTTGTCGGACGACTTCGCATCGCGCGAATCATCATTCTCCGCATTCGAAGAATCGTCGCGCTGCAGAAGCGGATTGCGCTCCAGCTCGTTCTCGACGAACTCGGCCAGCTCCAGATTGGACAGCTGCAGCAGCTTGATCGCCTGCTGCAATTGCGGCGTCATGACCAGGGACTGGCCCTGCCGTAATTCCAAACGTGGTCCGAGCGCCATAACGTAGGGCCTTAGTGGAAACGCTCGCCGAGATAGACCCGGCGGACATCGGCGTTGGCGCGGACTTCGTCCGGCTCGCCTTCAAACAAAACCTCGCCTTCGAAGAGGATCGACGCGCGATCGACGATATCCAGCGTCTCGCGCACATTGTGGTCCGTAATCAGAACGCCGATGCCGCGGCGCTTCAGATACAGGATGAGTTCGCGGATATCGTTGACCGCCAACGGATCGATGCCCGCAAAGGGCTCATCGAGAAGAATGAAAGAGGGGCCCGTCGCGAGCGCGCGCGCAATTTCGACGCGTCGGCGCTCGCCGCCGGAAAGCGACAGCGAGGCTGCGCCGCGCAGATGCTCGATATGCAGCTCGGCCAGCAGGCTGTCGACGATTTCGTTGCGGCGGGTCTTGTCGGTCTCGACAAGCTCGACCACGCCCATCACGTTTTTTTCAACGGTCAGCCCACGGAAGATGGACGCCTCCTGAGGGAGGTATCCGACGCCGAGGCGCGCGCGCTGATACATCGGCAGCGCGGTTATGTCCTGACCGTCCAACATGATGCGACCGCTGTCGGCTCCCACCAATCCCGTTATCATATAGAAGCACGTCGTCTTGCCGGCGCCGTTAGGTCCGAGCAGGCCGACGACCTCGCCGCGCTGAAGGTTCAGGCTCACGTCCCGCACGACCTGACGGCCGCGATAAGACTTGCCTACGCCCTCGGCGACCAGGCCCGACGCTTGCTCGAGCGCTCCCGACATGGCTGCGCGCTTCGCTCGTCTAAGCTTCATAGTGGCCGATCGCGCTTAAGAGTGAGTGAAACCAATGACGCAAAGATGGAGGCATTAGCCGTTTTCATCGGCGTCGTCGGCGTTTTCGCCGGTTTGTCCGCCGCCGGCGCCCGCGCCTTCTTCCGGATAAATCACCGCACGCACGCGCTCATCGGTCGAGACAAGGCGCGAGCGGCCGACGCTCGGCTCCACGATCAGCTCGTGTCCGACCAGCGTGTCGCGGCCGCGCAGAAGGGTGACATTGCCGGTCAGAACGATCTGATCGGTGTCGATCGAATAGACCCCGCGATCGCCGCGCGCGGTTTCCTCGGGCGTGATGTAGGCGACTGAGCCGTCGGCGACGAGGCGGACGACTTCGCCGGGCTGGCCGTCGGGGCCTTCAGCGAAATAGACGTCGAGCCGGTCGGCGAGCAGGCGCGCATCGCCCTGACGGACGTCGACGCGGCCGACCCAGCGCGCCATGCGGTCGCGGTCGACGAACTCGGTGGAGTCCGCGGTGATGTCGATGGGGCCGCGCTGTTGGCCGATTTGAGCGGAGGCCGGAAGCGCCGCCGCCGCCGCCACGCACGCAACGGCGATCATCGAAATGAACCTAGCCATTTTCACCACCACGAGCCTCCTCGTCGATTTCAGCCGCATCGTCACGCCGCAATTCGGGCGCGTCGCCGCCAGCCGCGTCACTGTCCAGGTCGGCGCCGCCGCTCTCGTCAGGCGCATCGGGCGCTTCGACCTCGCCGCCGTCTAGCGTAGCGTCATATCCCGCATCGTCGAGGGGCGGGGCCAGCCGCGGCTCCTGATTAATGCGCGAAACCACCTCGCCGCGAAAATGCACGCTTTCGCCGCTGTCGACGACTTCGAAGGATTGCGCGCTGATCGCGCCCAGCGGTCCTTCGCCGGAAACCGGCGAATCGCCGACGACGCGGCCCTCGCGCAGGAAGACGCGCGCGCTCTCCGTCGTGAAGCTGTAGCCGGCGCTGCTTTCGAACTGGACATTGCCGCGCAGATCGAGCGCGCCCTCTTCGCGGTGGAAGACGCCGTGATCGGCGCGCACGAAGGTCGACGGGTTTTCCGGGTCTTCGAAGGTGAGTGAGGGGCTCTCGAGCTCTGAGCGGTCGAGCTGGTCGGCGCGGCGCACGGCGGCGTCGGCGTTGATGATATAGGGGCTTCCGGCGGTGTCGCGGCCTGTGAAGCGCGGATTGATCATGCGCACGACTTCGCGCTCGTCGACCGGGCGCGCGGCGCCTGGCCCGGTTGCGATCGAGGACTGGCGCAGCACTTCCGAGGCGATGCCTGCGAGAATGCCGACCATGCCGGCGGCGAGGCCGAGGCGAAGAAAGCGAATGAAGCGCGTGCGCCGGCGGGCCGCGTTGAGCGTCAAAACGCGTCGCGGCTCTAGGAATGTGGCCCGTTCATAATGGGCCGCCGTCGTCGACGCCATGGTCATCGCTTCGTGTTCGGCGCCCGGATGCGCATGGCCGGAACATGCGCATGCGCCCGGGCGGGGTCAAACGATTAGCTCAAGCCTTCGCGGCGAAACCGTGTCGCGCTCAGGAATGGGCGAAAATGTCGATGTCCGGCCAGCCGGCGAGGTCCAGCACAGCGCGGGTCGGGAGAAAGTCGAAACAGGCGCGGGCCAGCTCCTGGCGTCCTTCGCGGACGAGTTTTTCGTCGAGCGCGGCTTTGAGCTCGTGCAGATGCAGAACGTCGGAGGCGGCGTAGGCGAGCTGGGCCTCGCTCAGCTCTTTCGCGCCCCAGTCGGAGCTTTGCTGCTGCTTGGACATGTCGATGCCGAGAAGCTCGCGCGTGACGTCCTTCAAGCCGTGCCGGTCGGTATAGGTGCGGGTCAGGCGCGAGGCGATCTTGGTGCACCAGACGGGCCGCGTCTCAACGCCGAGATGGCGCAGGAACATGGCGATGTCGAAGCGCCCGAAATGGAAGATTTTCTCAACGCCGGGAGCGCTCAGAACCGCCTTGAGACGCGGGCAGTCATAGTCGGGCCGGTTGAACTGCACGACATGGGCGTCGCCGTCGCCGGCGGAGAGCTGAACCACGCACAAGGCGTCGCGCGTCAAGGACAAGCCCAGCGTTTCGGAATCAACCGCGACGGACGCGCCAAGATCGAGATCCGCGGGCAGGTCGCCGCGATGCAGGTATACGGTCACAATTCTGTCCGAAAGCGACGTTTTGGATGGGCGTCGTTAGCCCGTCGCGCGGGCTGTGTCACGCCATCTCCGGTTCGCGTCGGCCGCGAAACGCCGATATTGTAGCGCGAATCCTCTCGCACGCTTGGAGCCTTGTATGAAATTCCCCCACGCCGCTTCCGCGATCGCGCTTGCTGTCGCGCTCGCCGCCAGCCCGGCCGCGCTTGCGCAAAAGCCAGATCCCAGCGGCGCGGCGACAACCGCGACGGCGCCCGCCATGAGCCTCGACGAGGCGCGCGCCGCGCTGATCGGCGCCTGGCGCATCGAGAATAACGGCACGACCGGCGAGTTGCGCCTGATGGAGGGCGGCCGCGCCGAGGTCAGCCCCGACGTCAACCAGACCACGGTCGAAACCGGCTCCTGGAGCCTGGCCGAACAGCCTGGCGGCGGTTTCGTCCTCAATACGCAGGAGGATGGCACGGGCGTCGCCGAGACGATGCCCTTTGTGTTCGTGAACGCCGACACGATCCGCATCAACGGCGTCATCGACATGCACCGCAATGGCGCAAGCGCTGCGACGGATGCGGCGGCGGCGACCGATGCGGCCGACACGACAGCGACCACCGATGCGACGGCGACAAGCGACGCTGACGCCAGCGGGCTCCCTGCGAGCCCGGAAGAGGCGACGGCCGCGCTCGTCGGTGTTTGGCGGTTTACGGAAGGCAGCGATGTCGGCGAAGCGCGCATCCATGCCGACGGCCGCATTCAGGTCGCCGAGGACATCAGCGAAGAGCGGTGGGAATCGGCCAACTGGCGGATAGAAGCGGCGGCCGGGGGCGGACTCGAAATCGTCATCGCGCCCGACGGCCGCGACCGCGAAGAGCGCGACGTCATCATCTTCAACTCATATGATCAGGTGCACATCGCAGATGAAGTGGTGCTCAACCGCTTCGCGCCCATCGAGCAGGCGGGGATGACCGACGGCGCGACGGACGCCAATGACGCAGCGCCGTCGCCGGCCGTCGCCAACGCGGAGCGCGTTCTCACCGGCGTTTGGACCTCGCCGAACGATCCCGATTTCCGCGCCACGTTCACCGCCGCACATCGCTTCATTGCGACCGAAGGCGACAGCTCGCACACGGGCTCCTGGAACATTGTCGAGCAGCCGGACGGCGCGCTGAGCCTCGAAGTCGATATCGAAACGCCGCGCGTGGCTCACGAAAGCGAGCCGTTCACCATCGTCAGCAATGATGAAATCCGCATCGACAATGACGTGATGGTTCGCTTCACCGGCGAAGAGATGCCGCCTGTCGCGCCGCCGACCGACAACGCCAACGCAGCGGCGCTGGTCGGCGTCTGGACCGGCACGATCGACAATCGTCCGGCCGAGTTCTCCATCAACGCCGACGGCACGTTCCGGCTGCACGATCTCAGCGCAACGCCGATCGCGGACGGGCTGGGCAATTACACCGCGGCGTCGACGGGCGCGCAGGCCTGGCGGCTGGACATGAATCTCACCTCGCCGGACACGCGGTTTTTCGTCATTGACGTCGCTCAGAACGCGGACGGCTCTCTGCGCGTGACCAATGACGGCGACCTGCTCAACGCCGGCGATGTTCTGCGTCGCGCGCCCGGACCGGGAACCGTGACGCCGCCTGCCAACGTGCCGACGACGCCGACCACGCCTGTCGCTGACAGCAGCGTCGACGTTTCGCCGATCGTCGGCGTCTGGACCGGTCTGATCGACGGGCGCGAGGCGGAGTTCACAATCGCGCAGGACGGCGTCTTCCGCCTGCATGATGTCTCCGACACGCCGATCCCGGACGGCGTCGGCACCTATACGGCGCGTTCGGGCGGCGAGGGCGTCTGGATCGTCACGCTCAACATGACCGAACCGAGCACGAACTCGATCGATTTCCGGATCGAGCGGCTGCGCGACAACATCATCCTGGTCGGTGAAGACGGCGGCGATCCGTCGGATGCTTCTCCGATGCAGCGCCAGAACTAGTCTGCACCAGAACTAGTCAGCGTCTGGCTCATCGCGCGGCGGATAGGCGATCATGCGCCCGTCCGCCGCGCGCACGCGCCATTCGCCGCCAAGCTGTTCGGCCTCGCTTTCGCTGAGCCGGGCCTTGTTTGCGCCGCCCGGCGCATCCAGCACATAGACCGGCTGGCACAGTCCTGAGGCGCGCGCCTTCAGCGCATCCGTCAGCTCACGACCTTCTTCAACGCTCAGCCTGAAATGCGACGTGCCCGGCGCAAGGTCGGGATGGTGGAGATAATAGGGCTTCACGCCCGCCTCGACGAAACCGCGCATCAGAGCTTCCAGCGTCTCGACGTCGTCATTGACCCCGCGCAGCAACACCGTCTGCGAGACAAGGCTCGCTCCGGCGCGCGCCAGTCGGGACAGCGCCGCCCTGGCCGCGACCGTCAGCTCGCGCGGATGGTTGGCGTGCAGTGCGACCCAGCACGCCGCGCCGTCCGTCTGCAGAGCTTTCGCGAATTCTTCGGTTACGCGCTCAGGCGCGACCACTGGCACGCGCGTATGCCAGCGCAGGATCTTCACGTGAGGAATGTCGGCGAGCTGGCGCGTCAGCCTGGCTGCGCGTTCCGGCGAGAGCAGGAACGGGTCGCCGCCGGACAGGATCACTTCCCAGATTTCTTCATGCGCGCGAATATAGGAGAGCGCCGCCTCAAGCTCGCTTTCACTCAGCGCGCCGTCGCGGCCGGGGCCCACCATTTCGCGCCGAAAGCAGAAGCGGCAATAAACCGGACACACGCTCAACGGCTTCAAGAGCACGCGGTCGCGATAGCGATGCACGATGCCTTTGACGGGAGAGTGCGCTTCATCGTCGATCGGATCGGCGCGCTCTTCCGGCGCCTGCGCCAGCTCACGCGCATCGGGCAGAAACTGCGCTGCGATCGGATCATTTGCGACGTCGCCCGCATTCATGAGCGTGGCCATCTCCGGCGTGATCGCGACGGCGTAGCGCGCAGCGACGGCGTCAATCTCTGCAGCGCGCGCTGCGTCGAGCAAGCCTGCGGCGATGAGGTCGCGCGAACTGCGCAGCGTGCGGGAGCGGTCAGACATGGCTGCTGGGAGTTAGCCCCCGGCGCATCACGGCGTCCAGAGAACTTGATCAATGCGCTGGGCGCCGGCAGCCAGCATCACCAGACGGTCAAAGCCAAGCGCCACCCCGCTCGACGGCGGAACCAGAGCGAGCGCGTCGAGAAAATCCTCGTCGATCGGCAGGTCCTCGCCATAGCGTTCGAGCTTAAGCGCGCGCTCTTTCTCGAGCCGTGCGCGCTGTTCGGCAGGGTCGGTCAGCTCGCCAAAGCCATTGGCGAGCTCCAGCCCGCAGGCATAGACCTCAAAACGCTCGGCCGTGCGGTCGTCGTCCGGCGACAGCCGAGCCAACGCCGCTTCCGGGGCGGGATAGGCGTCGAGCACGGTGAGGCGCCCGAGCCCGAGATGAGGCTCGACCTTTTCGACCAGCGCCTTGGCGAAAAGGTCAGACCAGGAATCATTGTCCGTCGTCGCCACGCCGTTGGCCTCACATGCACGCGCGAGGGCGTCGCGGTCGGTCTCATCGGCCGAGCTGACGGTCGCCAGAACATCTATGCCGGCATGGCGGGCGAAGGCGTCGGCCACGCTCACGCGCTCAATCTCGGCGAACGGGTCGGCGTCCAGGCCGCGCCAGGAAAAGCGTTCAACGCCGGTGGCGCGCGCGGCCGCGCGGATCAGGGCGACAGTGTCCGCGATGACGGCGTCATAGTCTTCCTGCGCGCGGTACCATTCCAGCATGGTGAATTCGCGTGCATGCGCGGGGCCGGCCTCACGATTGCGGAAGACGCGGGCGAACTCGAACAGGCGCTTCTCGCCGGCGGCGAGCAGCTTCTTCATCGCCAGTTCGGGCGAGGTGTGGAGATAGGCGGGCGAGGCTGCGCCGTTCGGCGCGACCGCTTCGGTCCTGAAGGCGTGCAGATGGGCTTCGCCGCCGGGTGCTGTCTGCAGGATGGCGCATTCGGTTTCGGTGAAGCCGCGCGCTTCAAACCAGGCGCGCAACGCCGATTTGATGCGCCCGCGCGCCGTCAGAAACGCCTTGCGGTCGTCATGGGCGTCGGGCCGCCAGAAGGGCGGGCGAACAGGTTCACCCATCAGAGTTCAGCCTCGCTCAAACCACGCGCCATTTTGACAAACAGGCGCATCCGGCTATCACGCGCCGCGACGAATGCGAATTGCGGCGCGCCGATTTCCGCGCGCGCCTGACCAAAGAGGAATTTCATGGCCAAGGTGATTGCGAGCGGCGTGCGCAAAGGCAACGTCATCGAGCACGAAGACGGCAAGCTCTATGTCGTCTTGTCGGCCGAGAACTTCCATCCCGGGAAAGGCACGCCGACCACCTCCATCGACATGCGCCGCATCGCCGACGGCACCAAAATCTCAGTGCGCTACAAGACCACCGAGCAGCTCGAACGCGCTCATGTCGAAGAGACGAAGTTCACCTATCTCTATGACGACGGGACGAATTTCCACTTCATGAATCCGGAATCCTACGACCAGATCGAAGTGTCGCGCGACGTCGTCGGAGATTCCGAAGTCTATCTCCAGGAATCCATGGAAGTGATCCTGTCCATGTATGACGGCGCAGCGATCGCGCTGGAGCTGCCCCAGCGCGTGGCGCTCGAAATCACGGAGACGGAGCCGGTCATCAAGGGCCAGACCGCGTCCTCGTCCTATAAGCCCGCAATGCTGGAGAACGGCGTGCGCACCATGGTGCCGCCGCATGTCTCGGTCGGCACGCGCATCGTCGTTTCCACCGATGACGGCTCTTACGTCGAGCGCGCCAAGGACTAGGCGCAACAGCGCCGCCGCGGCGGCCGGGAGGCGCA
>JAUIEH010000006.1 GCA_030428405.1 Alphaproteobacteria bacterium | reverse complement strand
GTACGCGCCTCGGCGAGTTCGCCGAGCTCCTCATCAAGCTTTTCGAGCACGCGGTCGGCGTCCGGCCAGTCGAAGCCGACGCGGGCGGCGCGCTTGGTGAGCTTTTCAGCGCGTAAGAGTGCTGGAAGCGGCAAGGGCACGTCCGCAAGCACGGAGGGCGGCGCATCACCAGCGCGCGCGGCGCGCTCACGCGCCTTGTGTTCCTCCCAGGCGATGGTCTGAGCCTCTGCGTCTGCGATGTCGGCGTCGCCAAAAACGTGAGGATGGCGCGACAGCATCTTGTCGCTGACGCCTTCGCACACCGCGTTGAAGTCGAACGCGCCGGCTTCCTCGGCCATGCGCGCGTGGAAGACGACCTGGAACAGGAGATCGCCGAGTTCGCTCTTCAACGCGCCCATATCGTCGCGCGCGATGGCGTCGGCGACCTCATAGGCTTCCTCGATCGTGTAGGGGGCGATGGTCGCGAAATTCTGCTCGACATCCCACGGACAGCCGGTTTCCGGATCGCGCAGCCGCGCCATGATGTCGAGCAGCGCAGGGACGCCGCCTTTGGGATCGGGCGCTGTCATGGCGCGCTCCAAATTGTTGAATTCACGTAGAATATTGAGATGTCGACCCAAGCCGCGCCGCACATGCCGAAAGGCGCATAAGACATATTATGAGACCTGCGCATCTTGATCAGCCGGCATTGGGACGCTTGCGACAAGCCCGTCATAGGCGGCTTCGACATGGTCCGGCGTCTCCCGGTTCACGACGTCATAGTCCAGCTCGACATTGAGATTGGTCAGCAATGCGCGCTCAGGCTTGACCGCCTCGATCCAGTCGAGCGTGAGCGCCAGATGGGCGTGCGAGACATGCGGCTTGTAACGCAGCGCATCGACGACCCAGAGCTTCACGCCGGCCAGCTGCGCGAGCGCGGTCTCATCAAGCGCGCTGACGTCGTTGGAGTAAGCCGCCGGCCCAAACCGGAAGCCGAGAGAATTGACCGGCCCATGCTCCTGCTCGATCGGCGTAAATGCGATCGGGCCGCCTGGACCCTCTATGACCGTCTGCGCGCCAGGCTTCAGCTCGACCCGCGCCTCGAGGATCGGCGGATAAAGCGCGCCCTCCGGCGCCTCGAAGCAATACGCAAACCGCGCGCGCAGGCTCTCAGCCGTGCGTTGGTCCATATAGACGGGCACCCGCCGGCGCATGCGCAGCGCCAGGACGCGCAGATCGTCGATGCCGTGACATTGGTCTGCGTGGTCATGGGTATAGAGCACGGCGTCGATGCGACCGACTTCGGCGTCGAGCAGCTGGGAACGCAGATCCGGCGCTGTGTCGATCAGAACCGAAGTGCGCGCCTCGGCCGGCGCATCAGGCGCGCCGCGCTCGACCAGGATCGAACTGCGCGAGCGCGCGTTGCGCGGATTGTTCGGATCGCACGCACCCCAGTCGCCGCCGACGCGCGGCACGCCGCCTGACGGCCCGCAGCCGAGAATGGTGACGCGCAGGACGTCGTCTGCGTTCATGAGGCCGCGACCGCTGCGCCGATCTTTTCGAACAAGCGCGCGCTCGCCTGCGCCGTGCGCGCTTGGGTCTCCTCCGCGCTCCAGCCCTTCAGCTCGGCGAGCTTGTCGCGGACATGGACGAGAAAGGCCGGCTCGTTGCGCCGCCCGCGATGCGGAACAGGCGCGAGATATGGCGCATCCGTCTCCAGGATGATGCGGTCCTCGGGCATCTCCTCGACGATCACGTCGCGCACGTCAGAGGCGTTTTTGAACGTCATGATGCCGTTGACGCTGAAAAACGCGCCCAGAGCAGCACCCCGGCGCGCAAGCTCGCGCCCGCCTGTATAGCAATGCAGGAGGATGGGAAATGCGCCCTTATCCGTCTCCTCCTCCAAAATCTCGGCTGTGCGCTCATCGGCTTCGCGCGTGTGCACGATCAAAGGCAGCCCTGTGAGCCTTGCTGCGCCGATATGCGCGCGAAAGCTCGCTTCCTGCGCCTCCATGGGGCTGTAGCCGTAGTGATTGTCGAGCCCGGTTTCGCCGATGGCGACGACGCGCGGGTCATCCGCGATCTTCGCGATCTCGTCGGCCGTGACGTCCGGCTTGTCCTTGGCGTGATGCGGGTGCGCGCCGATCGTGCGCCAGATATCGGGATGGGGCTCTGAGACGGCTTTTACGGCGTCGAACTCCGAAAACCGCGCGCAAATCGCAATCATCGCGCCGACGCCTGCGGCGCGCGCATGCTCGATGACGTCGTCGCGATCCTCATCGAAGCGTTCGGAATGCAGGTTTACGTGGGTGTCGATCAGCATCAGGCGACTTTTACGCTTCGGCGCGCCGCGCAGCGGCGTGTGCGCGCTCCAAAACCTCGAGCATGACGAGACGCGGCTCCAAATGCACCTGGCTGAGCTGGCGCTCCATCATGTCGAGCTCATCCCAAAGACCGGTCCAGGCCTCAACGCCGCGCCGGCCGGAATGCTCAGCGCCCTCGCGTGCGATATGGCGCAAAAACCGGAACGTCAAAGCGCGCGCGGTCTCAGCGTCCTTGAGAGAGAGCTTTTGCGACAACAAATATGCGCGTGCGCGGTCAAACCGCTCCTGAACGGTGGTCAGCCCGCGCACCTCGCGCTCAAGCTCGCCGCCCTCGGCCGCAGCGATCGCCGCAGCCTCGCCCGGCCGGCCCTCAGCCAGCTCGACCGCCATGCGCGCTTCCTCATCATCGACGCCGAGGCTCTCGCGCACGACCCGCACGGCGGCCTCAAAATCTGGCGGCGTGAGACGCAGGAGCCGGCAACGCGAGCGGATCGTCGCGGGCAAGCGGCCCGGCGCATGGGTCACCAATATCAGCAGCGCGCGCGCAGGCGGTTCCTCGAGCGTTTTCAAGATCGCGTTGGCGGCGTTGACGTTCATCTCGTCGGCCGCATCGATGATCGCCACCCGCCAGCCGCCGCCCGCCGAAGTCGAGCCGAAAAATCCGGCGAGCTTGCGGATGTCGTCGACGGTGATTTCAGAGCGTCTCACGCCGCGTTTGTCGTCCCAGGCGCGCGAAACGACCGCTAGATCGGCGTGAGAGCCGGCTTCAATCTGGCGGCAGACCGCATCTTCGGGCGATGCGCCCAGAACGCCGAAGCTCGGATCCGGCGCCGCCCCAAGCACGCGCCGCGCGAAGCGATAGGCCAGCGTGGCTTTGCCGATGCCGCGCGGTCCCGCCAGCATCCAGGCGTGATGCAGCCGGCCGTCCTCGATGGCCGCAGCGATCGTGCGCTCGGCCGCTTCATGGCCCTCAAGACGATAGACCGCGCTTGGCGGCGCCAGCTCCGGCGCCTGTGCAGCGGACTTGGCGGCCTTGCCCGCCATCAGCTCTGCGCTGCGGTCAGCTGCGCGAATTCGGCGACGGTCGACCAGACGGCGTCCGTCACCTCGGCCTCGGACTGGGCGGCGTCGATGATGCGCACGCGTTCGGGCTCAGCAGCGGCGATGTCGAGAAAGGCGCGGCGCACGGCTTGATGATAGCCCGCGTCCTTATCCTCATAGCGGCTGGTTTCGCCGCGCGAGACGCGCGCCCGCTCAAGCCCGATTTCAGGCGCTACGTCGAGCAATAGCGTCAGATCGGGCGCAACGCCCGGCAAGACCAGCTCGCCAAGCTCGCGCACAAAATCGTCGCCGACGCCGCCGGCCGCGCCCTGATAGGCCACGGTTGAGTCAGCAAAGCGGTCGCACAGGACCCAGCGGCCCTTGGCCAGCATCGGCTCGATCGCCTGGCCCCAGTGGTCGCGGCGCGCGGCGAAATGCAAAAGCGCCTCGGCCTGAGGGTCGATCGGCGCGCCAAGCGCGAGGAAAATCGACTTGAACGCGTCCAGCGCCGCGGCGTCCGTTTCGCCGGCGGCCAGTCCGCCAAGCGAGTCGAACATCTCCAGAAACATCGGCGCGCTTTTCATCGCCGCCTTAGAGACCAGTAACGCGCGCACGGCGTTGGCCATGGGCGTGCCGCCGGGCTCGCGCGTCACCAGAACGTCGACGCCGTCTTGCGACAGCCGTTCGGCGAGCCGCCGGATCTGCGTCGTCTTGCCGGCGCCTTCGCCGCCTTCGAATGTAATGAATCGGCCGCGCCGCGCCTCACTCGCCGTCAAGCTCGGCCTCCTCATCTGTGCCCGTCGTGCGGATCAAATAGACCAGCGCGTCCAACGCGCGCCCGACCGGGCCGACGCGCTCAACGCTTTCGGCCGCAAGGACAGGAACCTCAATGTCCGGCGCGCCCGGCAAGGTGACGACCAGCGAACCGACGCGGTCGCCCTCAGCGATGGGCGCACGCACAGCGCCGTCCAGCACGACCGCGACATCGGCGTTTCGGCCTGCACGGCGGTGATAGCCGACGACGAGATCTTCAGCGACGCGCAGCGCGACTTCCTGCTGGCGGCCCTGCATCACGGGCGCGCGCACATCGAGCGCATCGCCGGCCTCAAACAGCGTGGCGACGTTGAACTCGGAGAAGGCGGCGCGCATCAAACGCTCGGCTTCGCGCGCGCGCGCGGAATTGCTGTCCATGCCGTTGAACACGACGATGCGACGTGCGCCGTTACGCTCGGCGGAAGCGACCAGGCCATAGCCTGACTCTTCCGTGTGGCCGGTCTTCAGGCCGTCCGCGCCGTCAAACGTCCCCAGAAGCGGGTTCCGGTTATATTGGCGGATGCCGTTCCAGGTGAATTCGCTCTCCGCATAGATCCCGTAAAGCTCGGGGTGGTCGCGAATGATGACGCGCGCAATCACGGCGAGGTCGCGCGCGCTGACGCGGTGCTCGGGATCAGGCCAGCCCGTGGCGTTGCGGAAGGTTGAATTGGTCAGGCCAAGCTCTTCGGCGCGCGCGTTCATTTCCGCAGCGAAGGCGTCTTCAGAGCCCGAAATTCCTTGCGCCAACACGATGCAGGCGTCGTTGCCGGATTGCACGATCACGCCATGGAGCAGGTCGCGTACGGAGACGCGCGAGCCAAGCTCCAGGAACATGGTCGAGCCCTCGGTCGCAGCTCCGCCGCGCCGCCAGGCGTCTTCGGAGACGGTGAACTCGTCATCCAGCGACAAGCGCCCGTCGTCGACGCGCTCGAACACCATGAGCGCCGTCATCAGCTTGCTCATCGAAGCCGGGGGCATCTGTTCATCGGCGTTGTGCTCGAACAAGACCAGGCCGGTCTCGAAATCCATGATGATGGCGTGCGTCGCATCGGTTTGGATCGGCGGGGTTTGAGCCTGCGCCGAAATTCCTGCGAGCGCCGCCATGAGGACGGCCGCAAGGACGGTGATCATTCGAAACATGAAGCGCTCCTATCGGAGGCGGTGACGACAAGGAAAGGAAAAAAGCGCGTGGAATCGACCAGCCGCGCCAATCTATCGATCTTCGCAGCGCCACGGAACCACAGGCAAAATATTGAAAAGACAAACGTCCCGGAGCGCAGGGGTCGCACGCTCCGGGACGTCTGCCGTCTGGGGATGTCAGCGAAGCCCGCTAGCGGCTCGACACTACGCGCGCATCACCCAGACCAAGACGAGCAGCCATTCGCTGGGCTTCCTCGGCTTCACGCCAACTCCCCAGCGGACCCACAAACACGCGATAGAGCGTGCGGCCGTTAATGTCGGCGGAACGGACATAGGCCGGGAGCTCGCCGAAACGGGCGGCCACGGCGTCTGCGCGTTCACGCGTCGAAAATGCGCCGACTTGAACCGTGACGCCGGCCGCAGCGCGGTTCGACGTACGAGGTTCCGCGCGCGGCGGCGCAGGCGGGCGATAAACGCTCTCACGCGCAGACGCGCTCGCATTGATCAGCCGCGCCGGACCCGATCCCGAATTCGTGCTTGGACGCGCATCGGGACGACGGCCGCAATCGGACGCATTCATTTCCTGCGGCAGCGGCGCATCCGACACGAATTCGACGCGCACGCGCGCCGTGCCGTTCTCGAGCATGCCCAGCCGGCTGGCGGCGCCGCGGCTCAGATCGATGATGCGGTCATTCGCATAAGGACCGCGGTCATTGACCCGCACCGTGACTTCGCGACCGTTTTCGAGATTGCGCACGCGCACATAGCTCGGCAGCGGCAGCGTCGGGTGAGCGGCGGTCAAAGCGTGCTGGTCATAGACCTCGCCATTGGCCGTGTGGCGGCCGTGAAAGCCCGGTCCATACCAGCTCGCAACGCCGGTCTCGTTATAGTCGTCGTCGCGTGCGGGCACGTACCAGACGCCGCGGATCTGATAGGGCCGCCCGATCTTGCGATGGGCGCGCGAAGACGAGACGCGGTGACACGCCGCGCGATCATCCGAGCGCGCGATGGCGGGCGTGGCGCGGACCGCAGCAGCGCCGGCGCGCGGCGCTGTCGCGACGGCGGCCATCACCCCAGCGCCCGCCGGCGCATTGGGATAGCGGCGCGCGGCCAGATCGGCCGGCGTCATGATCGCCCAGTCCATGCCGTCCGAAACGGGAACGCCGCGCGGTCGCGCGCGTCCGTCCACGCCGGGCGCAGAACGTCGCGCAGCTCTGCGCGCTGCGCGTGAGCCTGATCGCGATGCCGAGCGCATGCGGGTAGAGCGGTTCTCGGCGATTTCGAACGAGCCGATATCGGCCGTCGTCGATGCGCTCGCGTTGATCGCCGGCGCGCTCAGCGCTTCGGTGCGCACTGCGATGCTCGGCGCGGCCGTGATGTCCGGCGTCGTGATCGCTGCCGGCGGTCGTGAGCGCGAGCCGAGGCGGAAACGGTCCCGCCAGGATCGGTCGCGCAAATGGTCGCCGGTGCGGATCACACTGCGTCGCGACGGCGCAAGCCGTCCGTCAGCGTAGTAATCGACCGGAGCGCTCCAGCGCGCGCCGTGTGCTGCTTCAGATTGAGCGTAGCCTGCGCTGGCGCAAGCGATGTTGATGAGCGCTGCGGCCGATACGGCGCACAGGCTCGTTCCCGTCCATAGACGGGAACCAACGAGACGAACCATTCTGGTCTTCCTCGACTAACGACGGCCTTTGGCCGCCCGGACCCCTGATGCGGACCGGTTTTCCGGTCTCACACGCACAGCATCCGGAGCGCGTCTAAAAACAGGCCTAAAGAGTTTGGTAAGCGTTCGCCTGCACGCGACGGGCCAATTTAAGTTAAATTGCGCCCATCCCCTGCCCGCACTTGCGCCGACGCATGCGGATTGGGATAGGTTCGCGCCACGGATGGGTGGCCGAGTGGTTGAAGGCGGCGGTCTTGAAAACCGTTAGGCGTGAGAGCGTCTCGGGGGTTCGAATCCCTCCCCATCCGCCAGCCGCGCGCGCAAAAAAAAACGCCCGACGCGAGCGCCGAGCGTTTCGAAGTCAGAATGGTTCGCCTCAACAGGGGTCCGCTGTCTCGACGTATTCACAGTATGGGTTCAGCGTGAACAAAACCTTTCCAGTGTAAGGTTTTTTTCCGTTTACCAATCGGCTGGGGCGCTGATCATGGTTTAGGAGTCGTGATCGCCCTCGGCCAACATGGCCGCGCTCACTTCCTCTTCGTCCTCGCCAAGAGGATTGACGGTCTGACCATCGCGCAAATTCTCCGCGCCGCGCACGACCAGCCGGTCGCCTTCGGCGACCGCATCGCCGACCTCGAGCCACTCGCCGCTGCTGGTTCCGGGCGTAACGTCGACGCGATGGGCGACGTTTTCCGCGTCAACGCGCATGACATAAGCGCCTGAGGAGCGCACCACGAGCGCATCACTGGGCGCAACGACGGTGTTGCGCGTCGGCCCCGACGGCACGGCCACGCGCACCGGCGCGCCGACGATCAACGGCGAACCTGTCAGATCGACGCGGATTTCGAATGTGCGGGTTTGGGAATCGCCCGCTGCAATCACGGCGTTCACAGGCGCGGCGAGGCGTTCTCCATCGGCGTCGACCCCGATCTCGGCGCCGTCTTCGATATAGCGCGCGACCGTCACCGGCGCGCGCACACGCGCTTCCAGGGAATGAATGTCGATGAGGCGCGCGACCTCACGACCCGGCGTTGCGTATTCGCCGATCTCGATGAGGCGCTCGACGACGAGGCCGGTGAACGGCGCCGCCACGCTGGCGCGCGCGATTTCGACCTCGGCGCGTTCGACCGCGATGCGCGCCTCGTTGAGCTCTTGTTGGGTCATGTCGCGCTGGGCGCGGACTTCGTCGAGCTGGCTTTCCGGCAAGGTGCCGCGATTGGCCAGAGAGGCGCGCCGGTTCACATCGCGGGTGAGCTGAGCGACAGAAACCTCAAGACGACGCGCACGCGCCTGGGCCTCGCGCAGGCGCAGTTGCGACTCCGCGTCATCGATGGTCGCGATGGGCTCGCCTTCCTCGATGATGTCGCCTGGCTCGGCGACGAAGGTCACGCGGCCCGTCGCTTCGGATGCAACGCGGCTGTCATGCCGGCTGGCCACGGTCGCCGGCAGGAGCAGCGTCGGCGCGATCTCGCGCATTTCGGCTTCCATCAGGCGCACGCGCGGCGGCGGCGGACCCTCCCCTCCATGCTGCGCAAGCGCGGCTTCGGCGGGGAGGAGGGTGAACGCCGCAGCGGCGATGAGGAGGGCACGCATGATCTCTTTCCTTTGTATTCTTGTTTTCATTGTCGTCATTCAGCCGGGCTGACGGCGCCTTGCGCAGCGAGCCTGCGCGCCGAACCCGCCTCGCCCATCCGCAACAGGCTCGGCAACAAGATCAGCGTGAAGAACAAGCTCACGCTCATCCCGCCCACGATCGCTGCAGCCAGGCCGCGATAGATGGCGGAGCCTTCCCCCGGGAACACGAGCAAAGGCAGCATGCCGAGAATGCTCGTCAGCGTGCTCATGAAGATCGGGCGAAGACGCAGACGCAGCGCCTCCTCCACGGCTTGTGCGCGCGCTATGCCCCGACGTTCGGCGGCGCGCGCCTGATCGACCAGCAGGATGGCGTTATTGATGACCAGGCCCAGCAGGATGATGAAGCCCATCATCGTGAGCAGGTCGAGCGGCTGGAACACTCCGAACACGTCGTTGAGGATGCGCAGGGCCGCCACGCCGCCGACCGTGGCGAGCGGGATGGACACGATGACCAGCACCGCGTCGCGCACAGAACGGAACAGACCGCCCAGGATCAGGAACAAGATGATAAGCGCGACGATGAAGTTCTGGCTCATCGTCGTGATGGCGCGATTCAGGCTGTCGGCTGAACCGCCATAGGTGATTGAGCCGTCAGAGGGCAGAGCGTCGCGAATGGCGGGCTCGACGTCGCGTTCGATGATGTCGAGCGCTTCTTCCAACGACATGCCGTCGGGCTGACCGAGATTGAGCGTGATCGTGCGGCGACCATCCACGCGCTGGATGTTGGAGGGTCCAACGCCCCGGCGCACGGTGACGAAATCGCCGAGCGGCGCGACGCCGCCAGCGGGTGTTGCAAGCGGCACGGCGGCAAGCTCGTCCATCGTCTCCCACTCGCCTGCGCGCAGGATGACGTCGAGCCGGCTGTCGCCGTCAAAATGCTCGCCGACCCACTGGCCCGAGCCGAGCGCCTGCACGATTGAGGCGAGCGCGCCGCGGCTGAAGCCGGCTTCCTGGATGCGCCGGTCATTCGGGACGATGGTCAGTTCCGGCTGATTGGCGCCGGGCGAGGGATTGGCGTTGACGTTCACGCCGGGGAAGGCTTCGCGCAGAAGCTGTTCGCCGGTCGCCGCCGCATCGCCGAGCGCTTCATAGTCGCTGGACTGAAGATTGACCTGAATGGCGCCGCCCTGTCCGAACCCGCCGAACAAATCGCCCTGCTGTGCAAAGCCGCGCACATCGGGCAGGTCGTTGATGATTTCGTTACGGACGAGTTCGCCGAGCTCTTCAACACGCGACTGATCGCGCGCGCGCACGCCGAGCGAAGCGCCGTTGGCGCCGTCCCAGGAGCCGATATAATAATTCAGGAGCGCAGGTTCCTGCTCGCCTGACATGTAAGGCGCCAGGCGTTCGACAATGACTTCGGCGACCTCCTCGTCCATCACTTCCGTAGACGAACCAGGCGGGAACATCAGCCAGGCGTCAATCGCGTCGCGCTTGACCGGGGGCAGATAGTCCATGTTCGGGAACAACGCCCAGGTCAGAGCCAGCGGCACGCCGATGGCGCCGATGACGATGCCGCCGCGGCGCATCGGCCCGCCGGTCAGACGCATCAACGCGCCGGCGAGACCGTTTAGAATCGGCGTTTTGCGCTGCTTGCCGGGCTTGGCGCGCATGAAATGGGTCGCGAGCACGGGCAGGACGGTGACGGCCGCGACAAGCGACAGGCTGACGCCCACGGCGATGGTGATGGCGAGGTCCGCGAAGATCTGGCCCTCGACGTCTTCCAGGAAGACGATCGGCAGAAAGATCGCGACCGTCGTCGTGGTCGAGGCGAGCAAGGCGCCCCAGACCTGGCCTGCGCCGTTAACGGCGGCGGTCGCGGCGTCCTCGCCCTCTTCGCGGCGCCTGAGAATGTTTTCAAGCACGACAATGGCGGCGTCGAGCACCATGCCCGTCGCGAAGGCGAGGCCAGCCAGCGAAATCACATTCAGCGTACGGCCGAGCAGCTCCAGCACGATCAAGGTCGCCAGGAGACAGATCGGGATCGTCATCGAAATGATCAGCGTGGCGCGCGCACGACGCAGGAACAGCCACAAGCCGAACACCGCCAGCATGATGCCGAGAACGAGATTGGTGCGCAAAAGATTGATGGCGCGATTGATGAAGACGGAGGCGTCGAAGGACTGCGCGATGTGCAGCATGCGCTCGCCAGCCGGACCGTCATTGATCTCGGCGATCTCGTCTTTGACGCGGTCGAGCGTGGCCAAGAGATTGGCGCCGTTCTCGCGATAGACGCGCATGCCGAGCGCGCGGTTTCCGTTCTGATAGGTGAACGAATTGCGCTCGCCGAAGGTGATTTCAACGTCAGCGACATCGCCCAGCGTCACCGGACGGCCGTCGCGCCAGTCAAGCACGAGTCCGCGCAATTCATCGGGCGAGTATTCGCCCTCAAAGCGCACCGTCCACTGACGGCGTCCGACATCGACCTGACCTGCGGACGTGTCGGTATTGTTGCGCAGGGCCGAAGAGATGGACGGGATCGCCACGCCGAGCTCCGCAGCACGGTAAGGGTCGATCGTGATGCGGAGTTCTTGTGCGCGCCCGCCCCATTGCAGTTCCGCGCGCGAGACGCCGTCGACCGCTTCAAGGCGCGGAATGACCGTATCCTGAACCCAGCGCGCATATTCTTCGACCGGCAACGGATTGTCCGGCAAGGCCTGGATGAAGAAATAGCTCAGCGTGGTGTTGGAATCGTCCATGCCGGAAAGAATGACGTTGGGTCCGTCGGCATCAGCGGGTAAAGGCGGCAGACGGTTGATGCGCGCATTCAGATCCGAAATCGCCATCGTCATGTCGGTGCCGATGGCGTAGGTCAGATTGACCCATGACCCGCCCTGACCCGACCAGACCTGCATTTGTTCGAGCCCGGACATGCCGGCGAAGGCTTCTTCCTGGGGCTCGATGATTTCGCTTTCCATCTCCAGAGGAGAGGCGCCGCGCCAGGAGGTCTGAACGGCGAGTTGCGGCCGCGTCGTGTCGGGGAAAAGCTGAATCGGCAAGCGCACCAGGCTTGCAACGCCGGCGAGAAAGATCAGCGCCAGAGCGACGGCGACCGCCGCGGGATTTTTAAGCGCGAGCCGGGTCAGGAACATCAGCTCCCCCTATATTGAGCGATGACGGCAGAGTGCGGGCGCACGCTCATGGGAACCAGTTAAGTTTCTGACAGGCCGCTCACGAGCCCGTGACATTTCTAACCTACTTGTCATGAACGACTTGCGGCCTCACGATCGCCTTAAGGTTGTTGTGGGATAAACGACGATATGACGCCGACGAATGACCTCGCTGAGCGACCATCGCCTGTCATCGCGTTTCGAGGCGCCGGCGCAGGTCTCGCGGGTCTGTCGCTGCGCACCGGCCTTCTCAATCTGTCTACGTTGTTTTTTTACCGCTTCTGGGCGCGCACCCAGGCGCGTCGCGCGATCTGGAGCCGCATCTCTATAGACGGCGATCCCCTCGAATATTCTGGAAGGGTCGCAGAGCTGTTGTTTGGCGCGCTTTTCATCGCGCTCGTCATCTTGATCCCGTTGTCGCTTTTATCGTTCAGCGTCGAGGTCATTCGCGCGCTTTGGGACCTGCCGTTCCTGATATTGTGGGGTCCGTTCATCTATTTGATCCTGCGCGTTCTCGTCGGCGCCGCTTTGTTTCGCGCGCGACGTTACCGGCTCAGACGCACGCTCTGGCGCGGCCTGCGCTTCGATCAGGACGGAAACGCCTGGCCCTACGGCTTCAAGACGCTCGGCTATTTTGTCCTCTCCGTCATCTCGCTGGGCTGGACGATCCCGCTCAAGCGCAAGGCGCTGACGAAACATGTCTGGCGGCGCACGCGCCTGGGCGACGCTGCGTTCACGTTCGAGCCCGCCGAAGAGCCGATCTACCGTTTGTTCGCAGTGGGCTGGCTATCGACAGTCGGCTTTGCCGTTGTCGGCGTGCCGACGCTTATGGCGATCTCCAGCATGGCGCTCGTATTCTCCCAAGGGTCAGGCATCACCGTCCTGCAATGGCTGCCCTTCATCATTGCGCCGGTGATCTACGGCGCGGTGATTTTGTTCGCGCAGTGGATGTTTTCTTATTACGAGGCCGCCGTTCTGCGCTGGATCGCCAAGAGCCTGCGGCTGGGCGAGGCGCGCTTCCGGCTGGATCTGACCGGCGGCCAGCTGGCCGGGCTGCGCACCAGCAATTTCCTGCTCGTCGTTTTCACCCTCGGCATGGCCCAGCCGGTCGCGCAGGCGCGCAGAGCGCGCCTGATCACGCAGAATCTGCACGTTGAAGGAAATTTCGAACCCGCCTCCGTCACCGCCGGACCGGAAACGCGCAGCGATGGCGGCGAGGGGCTCGCCGACGCCTTCGATCTGGGGGCGATCTGATGAGCGCGTCCGACGCACGTTCCGCCCGCTATTTCGACGGCGAGACGGCGCGTCCGCATGAGGTCATCTGTACCCTGAGCGATGACGCGCTCGTCTTCACGCATGACGGCGAACAGCAGACCTGGCCGTATTCCGAGCTGCGCGCACCAGCGCGCGCGCCCGGCGAAACGACGCTGATATTATCGCTGCGGCGGGGCCCGGGCCCGCGCCTGTATATTGATGATCCTGACGGCGACTTCGCAAATCAGCTCGCGCGCCCGGCCAAGCGACTGAGACGCGGACGGCCCTCATTCTGGCTCGACGCCGGCCGCGCCGTCGTATTCGCCGTCTGCACGCTGTTCAGCGCGGCGCTCGTGTTCGAGGCGCTGCCGCGGGCAGGGCGACTCGCGGTGGAGCTCGTTCCCGCGCAAATCGAAGCGCGCATCGGCGATCGCGTCTATGCCCGCATCGAAGACACCTCTTTCTTCGCCGGCGAAAGCTGCGTGGGCCGGCCGCATTACGCCGAGGCGCAGGCCGCGCTCGATGCGCTCGCCGCCGAAATACACGCCACCGCCCCCTCCCCCTTTTCGCTGAGCATCGAAATCAGACAGAGCGGGATCCCCAATGCGTTCGCCCTGCCCGGCGGCCGCATCGTCATTCTCGACGCCATCCTGGACGATATGACCGGTCCGGACGCCCTCGCCGGCGTGCTCGCCCACGAAATCGGCCATGTGCGCGAGCGCCATTCGCTGGCTTCTCTCGTCAGCCGCATGGGGCTGGCGGTCTCGCTCGCCGTCGTGACGGGCGGCGGCTCGGATTCAACCGGCGCGCTGATCGCCTCGAGCGTCGCCTCGCTCAGCCACAGCCGGCATGCCGAAAACGAGGCCGATCAGTTCGCCATCGACGCCATGCGCGAATTGGGCGTGGCGCTCGAACCGACCGCCGATCTTTTCGCATCATTCGCCGACGCGACGGGAGCTTCCGGCGGCGCAGCGACCGTGTTGAGCACACATCCCGATCCGCGGGCGCGTGCGGAAACGATTCGCGCAGCAGCAACGGAATACCTTCCTACGCGCCCCTCGATGAGCCTTGATGACTGGCGCGCTATCACCTCGGCCTGTGATCTTACAGTAAACCAATTCAGAGTCTAAGGTTCCCGTCGCCGCTGCGCCGACACCGCCAGAGGGTTAACGTCATAAAGCTTTGTTTTATATGCGTTAAAAAGAAGACGCGCCGGTTCATGGAACCGGCGCGCCTTTGAACGGCGCCTGGAAAGGCGCGGGTTCGATACGCTTGCGAGGGACGGGATGGGTGCGCATCGAACTTGCATTAACTGTGACGCGCCCGCGCTGAACCGGTCATGAACAGATAGTTTAGCTGGCATATGGCTTCGCCGCGGGGGCGGTTGCTAGTCTTGCGGTCGGATTCGGACCGCGAGCTGAATTTTGGGGGATCCGAACGTGGCGACCGCGTTTACAGCCCGTGTCTTGGTGGTCGCCGAACGTCCCTCGACGTCCGGCGCGCTCGCCGCGCGTCTGGAAGAACTTGGCGTATCAACCGTCATCGCCTCGGGCGACAGAGACGCTTGCGCGATGGCGGCGAGCCAGCCGGTCGATGCCGCCCTCATAGATGCGACCGACCGCGATGCGGAAGCGGCCGCCGGTCTTGCCCGCGCGATGCGCCTGGCTGCGCGCCCGCGCTTGTTGAGCGTCGTGGTGATCTTGCCGCCGGACGCCGTAGTTCGTCCGTTCGCCGAGCATTTTGACGCCGTCCTGCGCGCGCCCGCCCATCCCGCTCAGATCGCAGCGCGCATCCAGCTCGTTCTGCGCGTCACGGTGATGGAAGACGAAACGCGCCTGCGCGCACAGACGCTGGCCGCGCGCAATGTCGACGTTGATCTCGGCGTCGATGAGCACACATTTGATGCGCCGCAAATTCTTTATGTCGGCGAGCCGACGCCGCGCTATCTCGCGCTGCAACGCGGGTTGGCCGACTGCGACGCGCGCGTCACGGCGTGTTTTTCCACCTTCAGCGCGTTTGATTTCCTGCATGAGCGCGACTTCGACGCTGTCGTCCTCAACGCAATCGATGCGACCGAACCCGCCTTCACCATTTGCGGCGGCCTGAAGCGCAACACCCGGCTTTATCATCTGCCCGTCGTTCTGATGACGGATATTGAGCGCTTCAAGCCCATCGATGAAGCCTTTGAACGCGGCGCGAGCGATCTCTTGCCGCATGACGCATCGCCAGATGAGCTGGCCCGTCGCGTATTGTCGCTGGCGCGCGAACGCCGCCGGCGCGATGCCGTCAAAGCCGCTTTCTCGCGCGCGCGAGGTCATGACCCAAGTGACGACGTCGTCGACATCACGACCGGACTCGCGACCGCGCAATTCTTCGTCGACCATCTCGATACGATGGCCCGACGCGCACGCGCGGTCTCGCGTCCCCTCTCGCTCATTCTCGTGCGGGTCGCGACGCCGCAGTCGATTTCCCGCCCGACGCGTGAGGACACGATGCGTCAGATCGGCGGCATGGTGCGCCATCTCGTCCGCGCTGAAGACCTTGCTGCGCGCGTTCAGGGTTCGTTGTTCGCCGTCGCGATGCCGGGCGCGCCCTATGGCGCTGCGAAGGCCGCAGCCAAGCGTCTGGAATCCGTCGGCGAGTGCACCGCCTTCGAAGGCGATGACTTCGAAGACCCGTTCCAGGTGAAGATGGAAAGCGTCGTCGCCGAGTTGGAACCGTCAGAACTCGGTTCGCGCTTTCTCTCACGTCTCATGGACGAGTTTCGCGCGCACGCTCAGGCGAGCTGAAATCACCGCGTTCCTGTTCAGGCAGGCGCAGACGCGCTCGGCGCCGCAATCGCCTCTTTGACCTCGCGCAGGGCCGCGAGTGCGCCGGCGATGCGCTCATGGGGATCGTCCCAGGCGCCTTTCGCGAGCACGGTTTCATCCGGACGCAGCTTATAGCGTGACGGCTTGCGGGCCATCAGCTCGATCAAAGGCGTCGGATCGCTGACGGCGTTTTCTCGGAATGTCAGCACGCCGCCTTTGGGCCCCGCGTCAATCTTGGCGACGCCGGTGGCGCGGCACAAAGCCTTGATCTCGACGATCTTCAGGAAGTTCGCGGCCTCAGACGGCAATGCGCCGAAGCGATCGATCAGCTCGGCCGCGAAGCCTTCCCGCTCCGCATCCGTCTCCAGCGCGCCCGCACGCCGGTAGAGCGCAAGGCGCAGATCGAGGTCGGGCACGTAATCTTCCGGAATGAGCGCCGTCACGCCGACATTGATCTGCGGCGACCAGTCGCCGTCGCGCTGGGCGTCGGGCAGGTCGCGCAGAGAGGCGACGGCTTCCTCCAGCATGTGATGAAACAGCTCCACGCCGACATCGCGGATATGGCCGGATTGTTCTTCACCCAGAAGATTGCCGCCGCCGCGCATGTCGAGGTCGTGGCTCGCCAGCGTGAAGCCTGCGCCGAGCGTGTCGAGCGATTGCAGCACTTCCAGACGGCGCTTGGCCGAAGGCGTGATGTTCCAGTTCGCGGGAATGGTCAGATAAGCATAAGCGCGCGTCTTGGAGCGCCCGACCCGGCCGCGCAGCTGATAAAGTTGTGACAGGCCGAACATGTCCGAGCGATGCACGATCAGCGTGTTGGCGGTCGGAATGTCGAGACCGGATTCCACGATCGGTGTGGAGAGCAATACGTCGTATCGCCCATCATAGAAGGCGTTCATCACGTCTTCGAGCTGGGACGGCGACATTTGTCCGTGCGCGACGACATAGCTCACTTCAGGCACGCGCTCGCGCAGGAATTCTTCGGCTTCCGGCAAATCCTTGATGCGCGGCGCGACATAAAAGCTCTGCCCGCCGCGATAGCGCTCGCGCAACAACGCCTCTCGCACGGTGACCGGGTCCATCGGCGTTACGAAAGTGCGCACGGCGAGACGGTCGACCGGCGGGGTTGCGATGATCGACAATTCGCGAATGCCCGCGAGCGACATCTGCAAGGTGCGCGGGATCGGCGTCGCCGTCAGCGTCAGCACCTGTACGCTCGATTTCAGCTCTTTGAGACGCTCTTTATGCCGAACGCCGAAATGCTGCTCCTCGTCGATGATAAGCAGCGCCAGGTCCTTGAAGTTGACCGTCTTGGCGAGGACCGCGTGGGTGCCGATGACGACCTCGCAGCGGCCATTGGCGAGCGCTTCGCGGGTCTCCGCGGCGTCCTTGGCGCTGGCCAGACGCGAAAGCATGCGCACATTGATCGGCCAGCCTTTCATCCGTTCCGAGAACGTCTTGAAATGCTGGCGCGCGAGCAAGGTCGTCGGACAGACCAGCGCGACCTGACGCCCCTCGATCGCCGCGGCGAAGGCGGCGCGCAGCGCGACCTCGGTCTTGCCGAACCCGACATCGCCGCAAATCAGGCGGTCCATCGGCTTGCCGGAGCCGATATCGGTCAGGACATCGTCGATGGCGGAGAGCTGATCGTCCGTTTCGACATAGGGAAAGCGCGCACAAAACTCCTGAAAGGCGCCGCTCGGCGCAATGATCGGCTCGGTCTCGCGCACCGCGCGCGCAGCCGCGATCGCGATAAGCTTTTCAGCAAGGTCGCGCAGGCGCTGCTTGGCCTTGGCCTTGCGCGACTGCCAGGCGACGCCGCCAAGCTTGTCGAGCTGCGCCGTCGCAGAGTCCGCGCCGTAGCGCGACAAAAGCTCGATATTTTCCACCGGCAGGAAGAGACGCGTGCCGCCTGCATATTCAATCTCGAGACAATCATGCGCAGCGCCCTGCACTTCCAGCGTCTTGAGGCCGAGATAGCGGCCAATGCCGTGATCGACATGCACGACCAGATCGCTCGGCGAGAGGGCTGAAGCTTCGGCGATGAAGTTTGCGGCGCGGCGCTTTTTACGCGGCCGCGCGAGCCGGTCGCCGAGAATGTCCTGCTCGGAGATGATCGCGAAATCATCGGTCTCAATGCCGCGCTCGAGTGCGAGCACGGCGCCGGCGGCGGCGTTCTTGGCGAGCGAGGACAGGCCCGACCAGTCCTCGATCATGGTCATTTCGCCAACGCCGTGATCGGCCAAAACGCCCGCCGTGCGCTCGCGCGAACCTTCCGTCCAGCACGCCAGAACGACGCGCTTGCCTGTCTGGCTCAGCGCTTTGATGTGGCTGGCGGCGGCGTCGAAGACATTGGCGCTTTCGCTCTGACGCTCGGGCGCAAAGTCGCGCCCCGGCCGCGCGCCCAGATCGATGACGGCGCGCTCATCGGCCGTTTCAGCGACGGTGGAAAAGGCGCGCCGCCTGGCCGCCATCAGACCCGCCGTCCACTCGGCTTCGCTGAGATAAAGCTTGTCAGGCTCCAACGCGCGATAGGCCAGCGCTGATAATGAGCCCTGATCCATCTCGGCGGCGTCACGGCGCGCGGCGTAATAATCCGCGATGCTTTCCAGACGCTCCTCAACCGCGCGTTCGGCGAGATGGTCGAGGAAGAAGAGCGCGTCTGCGCCGACATAGTCGAACACGCTCTCCAGGCGCTCATGGAACAATGGCAGCCAATGCTCCAAGCCGTGCGCGCGCGCGCCTGCGGAGACCGCTTCATAGACGGGATCGGAATCCGTAACCGCGCCGAACGCGGCCACAAAACCGCGCCGGAAGCGGGCGATCGAGTCGGCGTCAAGCGGACACTCGCTCACCGGCGCCAATCGCGCTTCGCTTCGTTCGCCGACGGATTTTTGTGTGTCGGGGGCGAAGATGCGCGCCTTCTCCAGCGTGTCGCCGAAGAAGTCGAGGCGGATCGGGTCGTCATAGCCCGGCGGCCAGATATCAGCGACGCCGCCGCGCAAGGCGTAGTCGCCGGGCTCAGCCACCTGGGTGACGCGGACATAGCCGTTGCGCGCGAGATAATGCGTCAGCGCGTCGAACGAGGAATCCTCGCCTACCCGCGCAATGAAGCCGTCAGCCGCAAGCACGTCGCGCGGCGCAGCCCGCTGCAAAGCGGCCGCGACCGTGGTGACGACCAGAACGGGGCGGTCTTCGCCGGCCTTGTCGCGCGCAGCCAGCCGCGCCAGCGCCTGTGTGCGCGCGGCCGCCACGCTCGGGCTCGGGCTGATGCGGTCATAGGGCTGACAGTCCCAGGCCGGCAGCGAGACGATTTCAAGCTCGGGCGCAAAGAAGCGCGCAGCGCCGGCGGTCGCTTCCGCACGCCGGTCGTCACGCGCGATAAACACGGTTGCGCCGGCGCGTCGCTGGGCGGTTTGGGCGGCGACCAGCGCGTCAAAGCCTTCCGGCGCGCGGTCAAGCGCGAGAAAGCCCGGCGCTTCAGCGATGCGTTTGAGTTCTTCGAGCATGCGCGTGTTGACGGTCCGGCTCAGCTGGCGGCGTTTTCGGCGATGTGCGCGGCGACGAAATCAAGCGCGCGCAATCTGGCGAACAGATCGTTGTCGAATTCCGGCGGCACGTCCGCGCGGCCCAACAGCCAGTCGTAAATGTCCTGATCGGGCTGGGCGAGCAGCGCTTCAAACTCGTCGAGCGCACTGTCGGGCAGCGTTTCAAGATGCAGATCCGCAAAGCCGCCGAGGATCAGATCAGCTTCCTTGAAGCCGCGCCGCCAGGCTCTGAATCGCAGCCGCTTCAGCCGCGTGGCGCGATCATCCGCCATGTAACCACCTTTCCCGCAGAGGCGCGGATATAGGCGCTGCAACACCGCACGTCAGCCCCCAAAACCCTGAGCGCGTACATCAAAACGGTCTCGGGACAATTTCTCGCTGACGCTGGTGCGCGCCGCCGCAGCGTTTCATTCTGCCGTCCGTGCGCCCGGAGATTCTCAATCCCTTGTTCCAATCGGTCACGTCGCTCGACGGCGTCGGCCCGAAAATCGCTGCGCTGATTGAGAAATTGTCGGGTCCGTTCGTCCGCGACCTTTTGTTTCACCGCCCAAGCGGCGTCGTCGACCGCAGCGCGCGGCCGGGCGCCGCCAATGCCGATGACGGCGTCATCGCGACCTTCGACGTCGTCATTGAAAGCCACGCTCCGCCGCAAAACCCCCGCCGCCCCTATCGCATCCGCGCGCGCGACGACACCGGCTATCTGACGCTCGCCTGGTTTCACGCGCGCGCCGATTATCTGCGCAGACTGGCGCCGGAGGGCGCGCGCCGTCTCGTCAGCGGTCGTGTGGAGCGCTTCAGCGGCGAAATACAAATTCTCCACCCGGATTATGTGCTCGACCCCGCACAAGCCGACGAGATGCCGGAATTCGAGCCCGTCTATCCGCTCACGGCGGGTCTGGCGCCCAAGACCTTGCGCAAGGCGATTTCAGGCGCATTGGAGCGCGTGGAGGCGTCCGAGCTGTCGAGCCTGGGTGAATGGAACGATCCCGGCGTCATGCAGAAAAACGCCTGGCCGAGCTGGACCGAAGCGATCGCCGCGCTGCACGCCCCGCACGCGGCGGAGGATTTATCGGCCCATGCGCCGGCGCGCAAACGTCTGGCCTATGACGAATTGCTCGCCGACCAATTGACCCTGGCGCTGGTGCGCGAGCAGCGCCGCGCTCTGGCGGGACGAGAGAATAGAGGCGACGGCGCCATCGTGCGCAAAGTGCTCGCCGCCTCGCTTTACGCGCCGACGGGCGCGCAAAAGCGTGCGTTTCAGGAAATCTCAGACGACATGGCCTCCGGTCTGCGCATGGCGCGTCTGCTTCAAGGCGATGTCGGCGCCGGCAAGACTTTCGTCGCAGCGCTGGCGTGCGCGCGCGCCAAAGAAGCCGGCATTCAGGCCGCTCTCATGGCGCCGACCGAAATTCTCGCGCGCCAGCATGTGCGCACGCTGTCCCCGCTCCTGGAAGCCGCCGGCATGCGCGTCAGCGCGCTGACCGGGCGCGACAAAGGCGCGCCGCGCAGAAAGCTGCTCGCCGAACTGGCTGCGGGCGACATCGATGTGGTGTGCGGCACTCATGCTCTGTTCCAGGACGATGTCGAGTTCGCCGATCTTGGGCTCATCATCATCGATGAGCAGCACCGCTTCGGCGTCGGCGACCGGGTCAAGCTCGCCGCCAAGGCGCGCCGGCCGGACCTCCTTGTGATGACGGCCACGCCGATCCCGCGCACTTTGACGCTCGCCTCTTATGGCGATCTGGACGTCTCGCGGCTGGACGAAAAACCGCCCGGCCGCTCGCCCATCGACACGCGCGTGGTTTCCTCCGACCGGCTCGATGAGGTCATGCAGGGCGTCGGGCGCGCGATCGAGCGCGGCGACCGGGTTTACTGGGTCTGCCCGCTGGTCGAGGAATCCGACAAAAGCGATCTCGCCGCTGCTGAAGAACGCTGGCGCGCGCTTGCGGCTTTGTTTGGCGAAGCACGCGTCGGCATTCTGCACGGCCGCTTGTCCGCCGCCGAGAAAGAGGCCCGCGCTGAAGCCTTTCGCGTTGGCGAGATGGACGTGCTCGTCGCAACGACGGTGGTCGAAGTCGGCGTCGATGCGCCCGATGCGACGGTGATGATCATCGAACACGCCGAACGCTTCGGCCTGGCGCAACTGCATCAGCTGCGCGGCCGTGTCGGACGCGGCGAGAAGAAATCCTCCTGCGTGCTTCTCTACCGGGCGCCGCTTTCGGATACGGCCAAGGCGCGGCTCGAAGCCATGCGCGACAGCGAGGACGGCTTCTTTCTCGCCGAGGAGGATTGGCGGCTGCGCGGTCCAGGCGACATGCTCGGCACGCGCCAGAGCGGGGAAACGCGCTATCTGCTCGCCG
>JAUIEH010000371.1 GCA_030428405.1 Alphaproteobacteria bacterium | reverse complement strand
CGACTTGCGGAAGCCTTCGGCGCCCATGTCGCGCGCACGGGCGTACGTTTGGTCTATGGCGGCGGGGGCGTCGGACTGATGGGCGCTGCGGCGCGCGCGGCCTATGAAAATGGCGGGCGCGTCCTCGGCGTCATCCCCAAATTCCTGGCTGCGCCCGAGATCATGTATGAGGATATCGACCAGATCGTCGTCGCCACTCTGCACGACCGCAAGCGCGTGATGGCCGAACAATCCGACGCCTTCGCAGTTTTACCCGGCGGGATCGGCACGCTCGAAGAAGCCATCGAGGTCTTGTCCTGGGCGCGGCTCGGCCTGCACGCCAAGCCGGTCGTCTTCCTCGACGACAATGGCTATTGGAACGGCTTTTTCGACATGATCCAGCAGCAGGTCAAAGCCGGATTCACGCCGTCAGAATTCCAGAACATGGTCTCGCGCGTGCGCACGCCGGAAGACGCCATTGAACGCGCATTCGGCGTGCTGGCGGCGGCTTAATTCCGTCTACGCTGCATCGTGCAAAATGAGGCCGAGCGTATAGCGCCGGCCCGCGCGCACTGCCGCAACGCCATGGCGCATGCGCGCCTTGACCGGGCCGCGCTTGCCTGAGACGGGGCGGACATCGCCGGCGAAGACCACCGCCTCTCCGAAGCCCAACGGAACCACGTCGACGCGGGTCTGCTGGCGCATGCGCTGTTCGGCCATCAGAAATTCCCCGCCTTCGAATTCCGTGTCCGGACGACTCAAGAGAACCGCCATTTGCAAGGGGAAGAACACTTCGCCATAGCGGTCCTGATGCAGGCGGTTATGCCCGCCGGCTTCGTATTTCAGGATCAAGGGCGTGGGCTTGGCCTGACCGGCGGCGCGGCACTGTGCGAGAAAGGCGTTGTGGCGCTCTGGAAAAACCGCATCGTCGCCCAAGGCCGCGCGCCATCTATTCGCAATCGGCGCGAGACGCTGATAGGCGCCTGCGCGCAGCGTCTGCACGAGTGGCGGCAATGGCTGTGCGAAATATTTGTACTCGCCTTCGCCATAAGCATGGCGGGCCATGACGATCGTGCGGCGATAGCGCGGCTCGTCCGTATACGCGTCTATGAATTCAGCGCATTGCGCGTCGGTCAGAACACGCCCAATGACTGCCCACCCGCGCGCGTCGAGGTCCGCCTCCGCGCGCGCCCAATCGACGTCGGCGAACGGCTCAGCGTGGCGCGCCAACTCGGCTTTCATAGGTTTGGTCTTCTCGGTCATGCTCATTAGGCGAGCATGGACGCTCAAGACCGCGCGCGCATTCCGAAAATTGCGGGCAGCGCCGCTAAGCCGCTTCGCCCTTTAGCCTCGCGCGCGCTTTCTCAGGGCCGATCAGCGCGAATAGCGGCGCCATTTCAGGGCCGCGGCTTTCGCCGGTCAAAGCCAGACGCAAGGGCGCAAACAATGCCTTGCCCTTGGCGCCGGTTTTCTCCTTCACGGCGCTTGTGAAGGCGCCCCAGCTCTCGGCGTCGTACGGGCCGTCGGGCACGAGTTCGGCGGCGGCGCCGGCGAAGCTTTCATCTTCGATCTGCGGCTCGATCGGACCCTCGACGATGCGCCACCATTTCGCAGCGTCATCCAGCGTCGTGATGTTCTCGCGCGCCATCTCCCAGAACGCCGCGCCGCCGCCGACATTGAGCGCGCCTAGGCGGTCGGCCACGGCGTCAAAGTCGGTTTCACGCAAAAGCTGGGCGTTGAGGCGGGAAAGCTCGGCCTCATCAAAGCGCGCGGGCGCGCGGCCGATCTTGGCGAAGTCGAATTCGTCTGCGAGCGTTTCCAGCTCGGTGCGCACTTCGATGGCGTCGGAGGTGCCGATCTTCGCCAAGAGCGAACTCAGGGCCATCGGCTCGATGCCCGCCTCGCGGAAATCAGCGACCGCGAGCGAACCCAGGCGCTTGGAGAGCTTGTCGCCATCCGCGCCGACCAAAAGCGGCGTATGCGCAAAGGACGGCGGCTCGGCGCCGAGCGCGCGGAACACCTCGATCTGCGCGCCGGAATTGGTGACGTGGTCTTCCCCGCGCACGACATGGGTGACGCCCATCTCCGCATCATCGACGCAGGACGGCAGCGTGTAGAGGAACGAACCATCCGCGCGGATCAGGATCGGGTCGGACACCGAGGCCGTATCGACCTGGCTGGCCCCGCGCACGAGGTCGTCCCACTCGACGCGCTCATGGCTGAGCTTGAAGCGCCAATAAGGCTTGCGCCCTTCGGCTTCGTAAGCTTCGCGCTGTTCGTCCGTCAGATGGAGCGAGGCGCGGTCATAGACCGGCGGCTGGCCTTGTGCGCGCTGGATCTTGCGCTTGCGGTCGAGCTCGTCCTCGGTCTCGTAGCAGGCATAAAGCAGTCCCTGCTCGCGCAGACGCTTCGCCGCCGCCTCATAGAGGTCGAAACGGTCGGACTGCTTGTGCTTGTTGTCGATCGTGAAGCCGAGCCAGGCGAGGTCCGTCTCGATTGCGGTCTCATATTCCGCTTTCGAACGCTCCAAATCGGTATCGTCGACGCGCAGGATGAAGGTCCCGCCATGGCGGCGCGCAAATAGCTGATTCATCAGCGCGGTGCGGACATTGCCGACATGAAGCCGGCCCGTGGGCGACGGCGCGAAGCGAACGATCGGAGACATGGGTTTTCAGCTCATTGGATGTGAGCGCGAGGGCATGCGCCGCTTGGACGTATTGGTCAAGGCGGGCGGGGCGAGCCCCGCCCTCAATCCACCTGGTCGCGATATTTATTGGTGATGGGATAGCGCCGGTCGCGGCCGAAATTGCGGCCGCCGACCTTGGCGCCCGGCGGCGCCTGGCGGCGCTTATATTCGGCCAGATACAGCAGCCGCTGAATCCGCATCACAGTTTCGGCGTCGTGGCCGCGCGCGATGACCTTTTCGATTTCCTCCTCGCGGTCGACGAGGCCGCGCAAGATGTCGTCAAGCACCTCATATTCGGGCAGCGAGTCCTGATCGGTCTGATCGGCGCGAAGCTCCGCAGACGGTGGTTTCTCGATCACGCGCTCGGGGATGACGACGCCGTCCGGACCCTTGGCGGTCTCGGGCTTGTCCGTATTGCGCCAGCGCGAGAGCGCATAGACCTCGGTCTTATAAATGTCCTTGAGCGCATTATAGCCGCCATTCATGTCGCCATAGAGCGTGGCGTAGCCGACGGCCATTTCGGACTTGTTGCCAGTAGTGAGCACCATGGGCCCGAACTTGTTGGAAAGCGCCATCAAGATGACGCCGCGAATGCGCGATTGCAGATTTTCCTCGGTCGCATCCGCCGGCCGATCCTCGAAAAAAGGGCTCAGCGTTTCGGACAGCGCGGCGTGGGCGGCTTCGATCTGAATGACGTCGAAGCGACAACCGAGCGTCTCGGCGAGCAAGTCTGCGTCTTCCAGGCTCGCCTGGCTGGTGA
>JAUIEH010000370.1 GCA_030428405.1 Alphaproteobacteria bacterium | reverse complement strand
AGATCGGACGCAACACGGCCGTGCCGCTCAATCCAGCGCTTGAAACGCCATTCGCCTTCACTGGCGACATCACGCGCGTCGACATCCACGTCGACGCCTCTCCTTACACGGAAGCCGAAATTGCGGGACTGAGCCCGGCGCCGCCCTTGCCGTGAGCGCACACTTCGCTGTGAGCGAAATGCGCCCCCGCCGTCATGGCGCGTCTCATGCGCCTACGCGCTGGCGGCGGCGGGTTTGAAGTAAGGCGCCGTCAGCCCGTCGCCGACCTCGGCGAACGTCACCTCGAGCGCCATGCCGATGGCGAGGTCTTCCGGCGCAGCATCGACGATATTTGCGAACATCGTCCAGCCTTCTTCCACGTCCACAGCGGCAAACGCGTAAGGCGCCTTGAATTGCGGCGGACCGCGATGAACCACGGAGAAGCTGTAAAGCGTCGCCTTGCCGCTCGACGTCTCCCACTCCCAGTCCGTAGACGCACAATGAGAGCACGCAATTTCGGGGCGAAAGAAAGCCTGCTTGCACGCATTGCAGCGCTGGAACACCAGCCGCCCCTCGCGCGCAGCATCCCAGAAGGGCTGCGTCAGCGTGCTCGGCTTAAGCTCATAATTCTCGATCGGCGCGCTCAGCGTCATGTCAGTGCCCTCTCAGCGCACCGCCTGGATAATTGCCGCCGCCATAGGCTTCATCCAGCGCGCGATAATCGATCATACCGATATTCGTGCGCGGAATTTTATCGGTGAACTCTACCGAACGCGGCTTCTTGTATGACGCCATATGGGCGCGGCAGTGCTCGATCAGCGCCTCGGCGTCGGCCTCGGCGTCCGGCTTGAGCTGCACGATGGCTTTGACGACCTGAACGAATTTCGGGTCCGGCACGCCGATGATCGCGGCGTCGGCGACGGCGGGATGACGGCGCAGACAGCCCTCGACCTCGGCGGGATATATGTTTTCGACGCCGGACTTAATCATCTGAGTCTTGGGACCGATGAAGGTGACGGAGCCGTCGGCCTCACGCCGGCCGAGATCGTTGGTGTGGTGCCAGCCATTGCGCTGGCGGCGCGCATTGATCTCCGGCCGGTTCCAATAACCGCTCATCACGGTTGCGCCGCGCAGCACGATCTCGCCGACTTCGCCGGCGGGCAGGTCCTTGTCGGCGTCGTCAACGATGCGCAATTGCGTCAAAGGCGCCACGCGCCCATGCGCGCCGACATCGCCGGGCTGGTTGTCGAACGTCCAGGTGATGAGACCGTTCACCTCCGTCTGGCCGTAGCCATAGGAGGTGTTGCGCGTGTCGCGCGGATTGATCGTGACCATCGCATCCCATTCCGGAAAGAAGGTCTGCGAGCGCAGGCATTTCAGGTCGTAGCGGCCATCCTTGTTCAGCTCGGTCATCTCCATGCAGAGCTTTGTGACGAGGAAAGCGAAGGTGCAGCGATGCCGGTCGATGAGGCGCAACAGCTCGGCGGGATCGGTGCGGCGCACAAAGACATTGGTGCCGCCGATGAAGAAGGTCGCGAATGTCGTCATCAAGGTGCCGACATGGAACATCGGGCCCGAGTTTAAGAACACCGTGCCGGGCTCGATCTCCTGAACGCGCTGCACGACGAGGCTCTGGATCATCAGCGCGGCCTGGCTGAGCATGGCCCCGTGCGGGCGGCCTTCAAACGCTGCGGTGTAGACGATCAGGACGGGCGAAGCGGGATCGACGAAGCGCGGGCTGGGCGCTGCAGGCGCTGCGTCCAGGAACGCTTCGAACTCGTTTTCCGGCGCAGAGTCGTGCTGGATCCAGCGCGCCTCATGCGCAGCGAGTTCGCGCGCCGACTGCACGGCCTCGCCGATCTCTTCGTCCTGCCAGAAGATGATTTTCGGCTGCAGATCGTCGATGACGAAGGCGAGTTCTTCGCCCGATTGACGCCAGTTCGCCGGACAGAACATCGCGCCAAGATGTGCGGCCGCGCACACGCCCTCGAGCACGCGCCGTGAATTCTGACCGAGCCAGAGCACGCGATCGCCCTGCCCGACGCCGGCGCCCTCGAGCGCCGCCGCCAACCGCAGCGAGCGCGCCCGCAATGCGGCGTAGTCATATTCAATGTCGCCGCAGACGACCGCCTTGTGACCGCCGCGGCTGCGCTCAAGCTCGGCCAAGGCGGCGGGGATCGAAAACTCGTTGACCAGGCTCATGCACGTCTCTCGTCAAAATTCAGCGGCGCAGCGGTTGGGCGCGCAGTTTGGCGCAGACGCGCGCGGATGCGAAACTTCTCCGCCAAGTCATCGTGAACGCGCTAGCGCTGCGTCATACTCATCGGAACCGCGTTGAATCCTGTCTGAGAGCGCCAGCGCATAGCCTTCGGCTTGACCCGGAGCAGCACAAGCCGCCCCCTTTCAACCCTGCGCGCAGACGACCGCAAGACCGTCGCGCCGCCAACTCGGGAGCGAACCGCCGAATGAGCGTCCAAACAGACCGATCCATCAACCGGCGCCATTTCGACGCCATCGAGATCGCGCCGCGAGCGGACATTCTCGCCCTGCAGGAAAAACGCCTGCTTGAGCAGGTGGAATATGTGCTCGAGCGCTCTCCGGTCACGCGCGAATTATGGAGCGCCAAGGGCGTTGGCGCGCAGGACATCAGATCGACGGCCGACTTCAAGGCGAACGCGCCTTTCCTGAACAAGGACATTCTGCGCCTTTATCGTGAGCGCCATGACGATCCCCTCTGCGGCGTCCTGTGCCGGGATTTCGATGAAATCTCGAATATCGGGACGAGTTCGGGCACGTCGGGCGATCCGACAGTTTTTACTGAACGTTGGAATGATCCGGGCGAATGGGTTCTGGGCCCGCGCGCCATGTGGGAGCTGGGTCTGCGGCCCGGCGTATTGATCTGCGACATCCAGTTCGTGATGCGCTCGATCGGGCGACGCTGGTTCCACGAGCTTGGCGCCATCAGCATGCAATTCAACCATGACGCCAGCGATCTGCCGCGCCTGGCCGAATGGTGCCTGAAATATCGCCCGACCTGGTTCTTCCATCTCAGCTCGCCGCTCATTTACGGCTTCGCCCAACTCGAGAAGGAACAGGGCTTAGACGTGGCCGACGTGTTCTCAAGCTTCGATGCAGCGATCTATGGCGGCGAACCGATGGGCCGCACGGCGCGCGCGCTGGTCGAGCGCTGGGGCGTGCCGGTCTATGAATTCACCAGCCTGGGCGATTGCGGCACGGGCTGGGAATGCCGCGAGCGCAATGGCTTTCATGCCTGGGAGGACCTCGTCCTGTTCGAAGTGCTCGACCCGGTCACGAACGAGCCCGTGCCTTCGGGTGGCCGCGGCGAAATGGTCATCACCTCGCTGACCGACCGCACCGATCCGCTCATCCGCTTCCGCTCGGATGATTTCGTTGAGTGGACGGAAGAGAAATGCGGCTGTGGGCGCACCCATGCGCGCTACT
>JAUIEH010000369.1 GCA_030428405.1 Alphaproteobacteria bacterium | reverse complement strand
TCGCCTGTTGTGCGGTTGAGATGATGCAGGCCTCGATGCCGCGTTATGACCTTGAGCGTTTCGGCTTCGCCCCGCGCGCCAGCCCGCGCCAGTCCGACGTGATGATCGTTGCGGGCACGCTGACCAACAAAATGGCTCCGGCCCTGCGCAAGGTCTACGATCAGATGCCGGAGCCGCGCTACGTCATCTCGATGGGGTCGTGCGCCAATGGCGGCGGCTATTATCATTATAGCTACTCGGTCGTGCGCGGCTGTGACCGCGTCGTGCCCGTCGACATCTACGTGCCGGGCTGTCCGCCGACCGCGGAGGCGCTGGTCTATGGCGTTTTGCAGCTCCAGAAGAAAATCCGTCGTGAAGGCTCGATTGAGCGCTAGGCGGCGAAAGGCGGTGTGATGAGCGAAGCTCTGCAGGAACTCGGCGAACTGATCGATGCGCAACTCAACCGCGCCACGATCAGCTGGCGCGTCGAGCATGGCGAGCTCACGGTGAATGTGCAGCGCGATCGCATTGTCGAGGCGCTGACCTTTCTGCGCGATGATCCAGCCTGCCAGTTCACTTGTCTGATCGACATTTGCGGCGTCGACTGGCCGGCGCGCGCGGAGCGTTTCGACATCGTCTATCATCTGCTCTCGCCCAAGCAGAACCAGCGCATCCGCGTGAAAATCGCGACCAGCGAGGAAGACGCCGTTCCGAGCGTGAACAGCCTCTTTCCGGTTGCTGACTGGTTTGAGCGCGAAGCCTTCGACATGTATGGCGTCTTGTTTGACGGCCATCCGGACTTGCGTCGTCTGCTTACGGATTATGGCTTTGACGGCCATCCGTTCCGTAAGGATTTTCCGCTCTCGGGCTATGTCGAGCTGCGCTATGACGAAGAACGCAAGCGCGTTGTCTATGAGCCTGTGAAGCTCGTTCAGGAGTTTCGCGATTTCGATTTCCTCTCACCATGGGAGGGCGCGAAATATGTCCTTCCGGGTGATGAAAAAGCGAACACGGAAGGAAACGCCTGATGTATTGGGGCGAGCGCTGGGATCCGTTTAGTTTCAGCCCGCGTTGGGCGCCGATCGATGAGCGCCTGAGCGTCAATCCGGCGAGCGCGGTTACCGCCATGACGCATATCGCCGCCGCATGCTGGGCGGCGAGCGCGACGACGGGCCTTGCGTATGCGCGCGCTTATTGCGACGCCGTCGCCGGTCCGCGCGACGACGCGTAGCGCCATGGAGGCGGGGCGCGAACGCACAGGCGGATGTCTTTGCGGCGGCGTGCGCTATAAGGCGACGCCGCGCAGCGAGACCTTCGGCGCGTGTCATTGCGGAATGTGCCGGCGCTGGTCGGCCGGACCCTATCTGGAAGTCGACTGCGCGCCAGGTTCGCTCAAAATCGAGGACCGCACGCATCTGGGCGTTTATCGGTCTTCGGAATGGGCCGAGCGGATGTTTTGCTCCAAATGCGGCTCTTCCCTGTTTTACCACTTTCTGCCCAAGGACGCTTATTCGCTCGCGCTCGACACGCTCGACGATCTGAGCGGTCTGGAGTTCGCCGAGCAGATCTTCGTCGATGAAAAGCCCGCCGCATATAGTTTCGCCGAACAAACGACGATGAAGACCCGCGAAGAATTGATGGCCGCGCTCAATGCGGTGCGAGAGAGCTGAGATGCCTGAGACCGAAGTTCGTCCGTTCAACATCAATTTCGGACCGCAGCACCCGGCCGCGCACGGCGTGTTGCGCCTCGTGCTCGAGCTTGACGGCGAAATCGTCGAGCGCGTTGATCCGCATATCGGGCTTTTGCATCGCGGCACCGAAAAGCTGATCGAGCATAAGACCTATCTCCAGGCGATCCCGTATTTCGACCGGCTCGACTATGTCGCGCCGATGAACCAGGAACACGCTTTCTGTCTGGCCATAGAGAAGATGACGGGCGTTGAGACGCCCCGGCGCGCCCAATTCATCCGCGTTCTGTTTTGCGAAATCGGTCGTGTGCTGAATCACCTTCTCAATGTGACGACGCAGGCGCTGGATGTCGGCGCGCTGACGCCGCCGCTTTGGGGTTTTGAGGAGCGCGAGCGCCTGATGGTGTTTTATGAGCGCGCCTCCGGAAGCCGTCTGCACGCCAATTATTTCCGGCCGGGCGGCGTGCACCAGGACATTCCGCCTGACCTCATCGAGGATATTGCGAAATGGTGCGACAGCTTTGGCGGCGTGCTCGACGATATCGAAACACTGTTGACGGATAACCGCATCTTCAAGCAGCGTAATGTCGATATCGGCGTCGTTGATCTGAACGACGCTTGGAAATGGGGCTTTTCCGGCGTGATGGTGCGCGGTTCGGGCGCGCCCTGGGATTTGCGCCGCGCCCAGCCTTACGAGGTCTATTCAGAACTCGAATTCAAGATTCCGGTAGGCAAGAACGGCGATTGTTATGATCGTTATCTGTGCCGGATCGAAGAGATGCGCGAGAGCGTCAAGATCATCCGCCAGTGCATCGAGAAAATGCCCGAAGGCCCCGTGCTGGAGACCTCCGGCAAGGTGGCGCCGCCGCGGCGCGCCGAGATGAAGCGCTCGATGGAGGCGCTCATCCACCATTTCAAACTTTACACGGAAGGCTTCCACGTTCCGGAAGGCGAGATATATGCCTGCGTCGAGGCGCCGAAAGGCGAGTTCGGCGTCTATCTGGTCTCGGACGGAACCAATAAGCCCTATCGTTGCAAAATCCGTGCGCCGGGTTTCCCGCATCTCGCGGCGATGGATTTTCTCAATCGCGGTCACATGCTCGCTGATGTCAGCGCCATTCTCGGCTCTCTGGACATCGTTTTCGGCGAGATCGACCGCTAGGAGGCGATGTGACGTATTTCGGCTACCTCGCGGTGCTGATCGTTGCTTTGCTGATCTGGAACTATGTCGTCAATCTCGGTGTAGCGCGCGCAGCCGGCGTGTCGCGCCTTCAGCTTGCGTTCGTCATCGCGTGGTTTGACGCCGTTCGCTATCTCATCATCATTACACTGACATTCGCTGTACTGAATGCGGCGATCGCCATGGGCGCAGGCGAGGCGGTCAGTTTTGTTGTGATGATGGCCTCACTTTTCGCGGCGTTCATCGTCGCGCGCCTATTGGTGACGGGCGCAACACGGGCGAGCGTCATGGCGCCGTTGCGCGAAGCCGCTTCGCGGTTGGCCGAAGAACGCCTGCGCCGCAGAGGTTATGTGCGCAAACGTTCCGATTGAGCCGATCCGCTTCTAGGGCGCTCCGCCAATGCCTGTTTCAGCTTCGCCGATGCGTTGAGCGAGCGAACGCAGGGCGCGCGCATCCTCCTGGCGACCGGCGTCCTCATAGCGCTGCGCCGTTCGCATCAGCGCCGCAGATGTCGCAGCCTCGTGAAGGATCGGAACGGCGCTGTCGGCCGCGCTTGTGCCCGAAGTCGCATGCGTGGCCCAGTGCGGAGCGCCTTCGGCATCTAT
>JAUIEH010000368.1 GCA_030428405.1 Alphaproteobacteria bacterium | reverse complement strand
ATGGTTGAGATGGCGTGCTTGTAGACGAGCTGGGAATGACCGTCGCGCCGCAGAAGGACGCAGAAATTGTCAAACCAGGTCACCACGCCCTGCAGCTTCACGCCGTTCACGAGATAGATCGTCAACGGCGTACGCGTCTTGCGCACTGCATTGAGAAAAGTGTCTTGCAGATTTTGTTTCTTTTCGTTGCTCACATTCGCCCCCGGAGCCCACACACACGGCTGCCACTAGTCATACAGTTCTAATGTTTAGCCATGTCTGCCCCCTCTCGCAAAGAGAGAGACGCTTGGCAGGGGAATTTCTTATCGTTTCCAGAAGCTTGGGTTAAGCATCGCGAAGGCGGCCAGGACCTCTAGCCGTCCGAGAACCATCCCGGCGCCGAGCGTCAGGCGCGTTTGAGCATCATCGAGAAATGTCTGTGCATCAATGATTTGCCCGGCGTTGGGGGCCTGCTGGGCGGCGAGCGCGAAGTCGAACGCGGGACCTGCATTCGCAACAGAGGCGACGGCGCCGGACAAGGCGGCGGGGAAATCTGCGCCCGCAAGCGTCAATAACAGGGCTACGCCGGCGACAGCGACCGCATATCCGATGGCGTAGACCATCAGTCCCATGACGTGCCGCGAACTGACCGTCCGACCACGATATTGAACGTCGATGACGCTCGAGGGATGGGCGAGGCGGCGCAACTCCGCGCCGGCGTGGCGGAACAACAAGACGAAACGGATGAGCTTGACGCCGCCCGCGGCCGATGCGGGCGAGGCGCCGATGACGACGACGCCCAGCAGCACGGCCGGCGCCAGCGCGCTCAATCCGGTTGCGCCGACATCCCAGGCGGAGGTGGCGACGAGAGAAACACTCTCGACGAAAATCTCGGCGAAATTGCCGCCAGGATCGGCGTGGGCGAATAACATCATCAAGAACACGACGAAGATGAACGCCGCCAGCGCACGGGTCTCGCCGTCGCTGAAATAAGGCGCCCGGCCCGCGCGCCCGCGCACCGCGTCCCAGTGCAAAGCGAAGTTCAATAAGCCGAATATCAGCGCGACGCCCGCCGCCAGCACGGTGCCCGCATTTGCGCCGGCAAGCGCAGACGAGCCGTCCGGCATCAAGAGCCCGCCAGTGGAAACCCCCGCCATGGCGAGACAAATGGCGTCGCCCGCCGTCACGCCGGTCGCAGCGATGACGGCGGCGACGAGCAAAGTCGCCCCGGCGTAGAGCGCAAAGGCCGCCCCGCCAACGGGCGCGAAGCGGTCGAACAAGCGGTCGGGATCGAGCGTGAACAAAGGCGAGCGGTGCACGCCCGGCCCCGTCAGATTAAGCGCCGGCAGGATGACGAGCGCGCTGACGATGGTTCCAAAGCCGCCAGCCCATTGCAGCGTGTTCCACCAGAATATCAGGTCCTGCGGCGCGTTTTCGCCGGCGAAGCCCGGTCGAAACCCGGTCGTCGTCGCCGCAGACACAGCGTCGAAATAAGCGCGTGAAAAGCTCTGCGTCTCATCGGCGGCGAGAAACGGCGCCGCTGCGAAAAGCGGCGTCACGATCCAGGCCAGGACGGCGAACACAAGCGCTTCGCGCGCTCCGCCCGACATGTCGCGCCCGAGCGTGCCGAGATACAGACCGCCGCCAATAAATCCAGCAGTCGCGCCTGTAACGAGAAACGCCGAAGCGTGCGCCTGGCCGCCGCCCGCCGACATCAGCGCGAAGGCGAACGCAAAGGCGCTGGTCCCGGCGAGGACCGTAGCGAATGCGCGAGCAATGGCGGCGAGATTCATCGGAGCGCGCGATCAGAAATATTCGAGCGCGACCCGGAACATGCGCTCGACATGCGCAACTTGCTCGCGCTCGGCGAAAATCACGAGGCGGTCGCCGATCTCCACGACGAAATCGTCATCCGCGATATGGACGACGCCTTTGCGCACGACCGCGCCGATATAGATGCCGTCTTCGATATTGGCCTTGCGCAAGGGCTTGCCGACCAGCGGCGAGGTTTCCAGCGCCACGCCCTCGAGCACCTCCGCCTCGCCGTCTTCAAGAAACTGAAGCCCCGTGATCCGGCCTTTGCGGACATGCTGCAGGATGGTCGACACCGTCGTGGCGCGCGGGTCGACAAAGACGTCTATGCCGAGCGGGTCCTTCAGCGCGTGATAGGCGCGGTCATTGACGAGACAGACCGCGCGCTTGGCGCCTTCGGCCTTGGCGAGCGCGGCTGCGAGCACATTGACCTTGTCGTCATTGGTCAGGCTGACGACGACTTCAGCGTCCGCGGCGCCGGCCTCGCGCAACAATGCCGGATCAAGACCGTCGCCATGCAGAACGACGGTGCGCTTGAGCTGGGCGGCGGCGAGTTCGGCCTGGGTTTTGTCGGCTTCAACCACCCTCACCCGCAATCCGCGCGCGCTTTCCAGCGCCTCCGCCACGAACACGCCGATATTGCCGCCCCCGACAATGACGACGCGGCGGGCGCGGTCGACTTCGCGGCCGAATATGTCGAGCGCGCGCGATTCATGGTCGGCCTGCACGACGAGATACGCGTCATCGCCGGCGAGCAGCTGGTCGTTGGGATGCGGTGCGAACACGCGCTTATCGCGCCGTATGCCGACGACTGCGGCTTTGAGCTGCGGGAAGAGCTCTCGGATCTGATTAAGCGGGGTTGCGACGACGGGGCATTCTTCCTCGACGCGCACGCCGAGAAAACGCACCAGGCCTTCGCCGAACACAAGCGAGTCGAACGCGCCCGGCGTTTCCAGCCGGCGCAGGACCGCGCGGCCGACCTCGATCTCGGGCGAGATGACGACGTCGATCGGCATGTTCTGGCGGTTGAAGAGATCGCTCCAGGCCGGCTGGAGATAGTTCTGCGAGCGCACGCGCGCGATCCTCATCGGCACGTCGAACAGCGAATGCGCGATCTGGCACGCGACCATGTTCACTTCATCGGAGAACGTGACCGCGATGATCATTTCAGCATCGCCGGCGCCGGCCTGGTCGAGCACGTCGGGATGCGCGCCATGGCCGACCACGCCGCGCACGTCCAGATTGGTCGTGATCTGGTCGATCAGCTCGGATGACACATCGATCACGGTGACGGCGTTTTGCTCGGATGCGAGCTCTTCGGCGATGCCGTAGCCGACCCGCCCTGCGCCGCACACGATGACTTTCATCGATCCGCTCCGTCCCCCGCTGCAACGAGCCTAGTCGCCGCGTCCGTTCGATGTGACCCCAAGGGACTTTAATTTCCGGTGCAGAGCGGAGCGCTCCATGCCGATAAACGCCGCTGTTCTCGAAATATTCCCCCCGAACCGGTTGATCTGGGCGCGCAGATAGTCGCGTTCGAACTGCTCGCGCGCATCACGCAGCGTCAGCGAGATAAGCCGTTCCGAGCCGATGGCGCCGGCATTGTCGCCGCCAATGACCTCGCTCGGCAGCGTGTCCAGCGTGATCGGCTCTTCGGCCGCGCCGCCCGCCAGAA
>JAUIEH010000367.1 GCA_030428405.1 Alphaproteobacteria bacterium | reverse complement strand
CAGTCCGCCCTCGGGCAGATATCCGAACAAGGACATACAGGCAGGTCCGTACACAAACCACAAAAACAGGCCTTGCATATTCATGGGAAAGCGGTGCTTGGCCCAATAGCCCGACCCGACCGATACGAAAGCGAAGCGGTCGATCAGCGCGTGATTATGCGCAAAGCCGAGCAAATGTCCGCCTACGCTATGTCCTAGAGCGCGCAGCTTCACGCCCGGCGCTGCGCGCGCCAGCGCATCAAGCGCTGCGGGAAAGTCCGACCGCCCCCAGTCGAGCTTGTCGGCCTGATAGCCGCGCAGGCTCTGCGGCGCGGAACCGCCTATGCCGCGATAATCATATGTGAGAACAGCGACGCCGCGCGCAGCGCCCTCGCGCGCAAAGCGCGCATAAAAGCGCGCCGGCACGCCGGTCGCCGCCGACACCAGAACCGCAAAGCGCGGTTTGTCCGGCATGAACAACGTGCCCGAAAGGATTGTGTCGTCGCGCGTCAAAATCTCGATGGCGCGCTCCTCGAAAGCCGCGCCGCCGGCCGCTTCAGCGCCGTTTTGCTGGCGCGCGACCGCAATGCTCGTTGCGCCCCCAATCCCTGCGCCCGCATCTGCATCGGCGCGGTCGCCGTCTTCGCTTACTGGCTGCTGGTCGGTCATCTAGAACCTCCGTGAGCACGCAGTCACGGCACGCTACTTCTTTACGTTTACGTAAACGCAAGCGGTAATTTCAGGCGTTCTCGTTCGCCGAAGCTGGACGACGCGCCCGGCATCGACTAACCGGCCTGCATCTCTTTTCCAGCTTGCGGAGCCGTCACGATGAGCAGTGTTGAAGACCGTCTGAGCCAACTTGGCGTCACGCTGCCCGAAGCAGCCGCCCCGGTGGCCAATTACGTGCCGTTCGTCGTGACGGGTTCGAGCGTCTACATCTCTGGCCAGCTTCCCAAAGCGCTTGACGGCGCGCTCACGCTCGGCCGGCTTGGCGAAGGTTTGAGCGTGGCGGACGGTCAGGCGGCCGCGCGCCTGTGCGGGATCAATCTGATCGCCCAGCTCAAGCAAGCCTGCGGCGGCGACCTTGAGCGCGTCCGGCGCGTCGTGAAGCTTGGCGGCTTCGTCAACGCCGCGCCCGATTTCACGGACATTCCGCAAGTCATCAATGGCTGTTCCGATCTGATGGTCGAAGCCTTCGAAGACGCCGGCCGCCATGCGCGCTCGGCGGTCGCCTGCCCGGTGCTGCCGCTCGGCGTTGCTGTGGAAATCGACGGCGTATTCGAAATCGCAGACTAAGCGGCTGCATCTCCGCGCTTCAGGCTCTATCTCTTAGCGCATGGACGACGACGTATTCGCCAAGCCGGCGCGCGCGCGCGTGCTCGGCGGTCTCGATGAGATTGACCGCGACGTGTGGGACGGGCTCGCCAACCCGTCGGACCTGCCTTATTCGCCGTTTCTGAGCTGGGATTTCTTGGAGGCTGTCGAGCACACGCAATGTGCGTGTATCGAGACCGGCTGGGCGCCGCGCCATCTCATCCTTGAGAACGAGGCCGGCGATGCGCTCGCCGCAGCGCCGCTTTATCTTAAGAGCCATTCCCAGGGCGAATATGTATTCGACCATAGCTGGGCGGACGCCTTTGAGCGCGCGGGCGGGCGCTATTATCCCAAATTGCTCTGCGCCGTTCCGTTCACGCCCGTTCCCGGCCGCCGCCTGCTCGCCCCCACGCCTTCCTTGCGCGCGAGCCTGCTCGACGCCATCGCATCGGCCGCCCGACAGTTCGGCGTCTCAAGCGCGCATGTGAATTTCATCGAAGCGGAGGACTGGGAGCTCGCCGGCGCTCATGATTATCTTCAGCGCACAGACCAGCAATTCATGTGGCGCAATGAGGGCTATGAGAGCTTCGATGATTTTCTCGCCTCACTCGCCTCGCGCAAGCGCAAGGCGCTGCGCAAGGAACGCGCCGCCGCCCAGGACGGCGTCGACATCGTGCATCTGTCCGGCGACGAACTGACGGAAGAACACTGGGACGCGTTTTTCGAGTTCTATCTCAACACGGGCGCGCGCAAATGGGGTTCGCCATATCTCAACCGTGAATTCTTCGCCCTCTTGCATGAGCGCCTGCGCGAGAAATGTCTGATGGTGATGGCGCGCAGCGAGGGACGCTGGATCGCCGGCGCCTTGCATCTTATCGGCGGCGATGCGCTTTACGGCCGCTATTGGGGCCGCGTCGAGGAGCGCCCCTTTCTGCATTTCGAGCTTTGCTATTACCAGGCCATCGACATCGCCATCGAACGCGGGCTTGCGCGCGTCGAGGCCGGCGCTCAGGGCTCGCACAAAATGGCGCGAGGCTATATTCCGACCCCGACCTATTCTGCGCACTGGATCGCTAATCCCGGTCTGCGCGCAGCGCTGGAGGATTATCTCGAGCGCGAACGCGACGCCGTCGCCTATGAAATCGAAGCGCTCAGCGAAATGACGCCGTTCAAGAAAGGCGGCGCGTGACGCATTTCCACCCACTTCGTCGAAATTCCGGATTGGAACCAACAGCCGCTTAAAGGACGAAACGCCATGAGCCTCGACGGCGCGTATGAAGACGACAACATCTTCGCCAAGATCCTGCGCGGCGAAATCCCGTGCCACCGCATCATGGAAGATGACGCGGTCCTGGCGTTCATGGACGCCTTTCCGCAATCACCGGGTCATTGTCTGGTCGTGCCGAAATCGCCCGCCCGCAATCTGTTCGACATCGCGCCCGATGCGCTTTCAGCCCTTATCACCCGCGTCCAGACGGTTGGAGCAGCGGTGCGGTCCGCGCTCGATCCCGACGGCGTCGTCATCATGCAGTTCAACGGCGCCCCCGCCGGGCAGACCGTGTTCCATCTGCATTTTCACATTATTCCACGCTATGACGGTCGCAATTTTGCCGGCCACGGACAAAGCAGTCGCGGCGACGACGCCGAGCTTGCTGAACAGGCGCGCAAAATCGCGGCCGCGCTGCGCGGCTGACAGACATGACCAAGGGCGAAACCCGAGTCTCGCTATGCATTTTGTTATAATTTACAAAGCATTGCGAGAGGCCGGTCGATGAATTTCTGCGTATGAGTTAGCACGTTCTTAGCGCGTCCAAATGAGACTGTGTGCACACAGCATATAGGTGCGCACATGTTTCTCGCCGATGCGTTCAAGCGGTCATTGAGCGCGCAATCCGCGCTCGTCATCATCGGCTTTTCGTTCGTCGTCTGCCTAATCGGCTGTTGGGCGACATTTGTACTGTCCTCCCGGCAGATCGAACAGCATACGCTTGTGCAAGAGCGCGCCTATATGGGCGAGCGTCTGCAAATTGCGCGCGCCATCTTTGAACGCATAGAAGAAGCGCACGCCGCCGCCAATCGTCGCTTCATGTCACTGACTGAAGCGCTCAGCGATGAAGATGTCGAAGCGACGTTTGAGCGCGTATTTGAGTTGCGCGATGACGGTACGCGCCGGCT
>JAUIEH010000366.1 GCA_030428405.1 Alphaproteobacteria bacterium | reverse complement strand
TCGGCCATCTCGTTCTTTTGCATGGCGGCATGTCGGTGACCGCCCGTCTGACGGTCGAGTTTTTGCGCCCCGTGCCGATTGAGCGCGAAGTCGAGATCATTGCGCGCGTAGACAGCGCGGAAGGCAGAAAGCTGACGATTTCCGGCGAGATGACGCTGGCGGCGTCCGGCGCAGTTCTGGCGCGCGCGCACGGGCTTTTTGCGCAGCGCGACAATCCAGGCGCTCATTTCGACAAGCTCGACGCCTGGCTCGATGAGCAGGACCGCATCGCCGCCGAAAAAGGCGCTGAAGACTGAGCGTTACGAGCCCTCTTCGGTCACCCAGCGCACGAAGCGCTGGAGCGGATTGAAGCCATCATGCGGCAGGCCCATCTGCACGGGCACGACCTCGCCGAGCGTGGCGACGCGCTGTGCGCCATGAGCAGCGAGCGCATCGCGCAGGCCCGTCTTGCGCGCCGAGGGGTAAACCCCGACCGACTGTGTGGCGACGGTGACGTTCGACAATGCGTCTTCCAGCTTTTCGACGGCGACGACATTGACGACCTTGCCGTCGGGATGAAAGTCGACGGGGTCCTCGGACCGAATGACCGTGCCGTTGCCGTCAGGTTCTCCCCACACGGCGTAAAACGGGTCGAGGCCGCGCAACCCGTTGATTTCTTCACGGATGTCGTCATCGACCTTCGGTCCTTGCTTGGACGCGGTCGGGCGCTCCTTGCCCAACGCTTTTTGCAGAAGCTCGCAATAACGGTCGATCTGCTCGATCTCGCCTTCGACGAACTGGAAACGGCTCGAAGCGCAAGCCTGCTGGTTCATGACGGTCGCATCGCTGGCGGCGCGCTCAACGGCGTCGGCGAGCGTTTCCTCGTTCTCGAAAATCTCGCGGCCTAGCATTGAAATCGACGATTTCGGGTCGAACGAGACAAGCTCGAAGCCTGGCCCGATATGCTTGATGGCGCTGCGGATCGTGCTTTCGCCGCCCCAGGCGATGATCTTGTCGAAAAATTGCGGGCGGAAGAGCGCGCTCTCAACGGCGTCGTCGCCGCCGCGCCAATAGGCCGCCGAAAATGAGCGCGCGAGCGGATGGCCCGGCGCCGTCGCCGACAAGGCGCGCATGATCGCTGTCGCCGTGAACAGATCATTCGACGGCAGTTTGAAAAGATGCACGCCCTTGGTCAGCGCGCCGCGAATGACCGAGCCGCCCGCGACGCCCGGCGCGTTGCCGGCGATGATGTGAATGAGGCGCGGCGGAAAAGCGCGAATGCGCGCCGTAGCGCCCGAGGGCGTGGTCACTTCACGCCAGCCGTCAACGACATCGGCGCCGCCCAGTTCGAGCTCGACCTGATATTCCAGCGTCGCGCGATCAAACATCCGGCCGAGATTGGCGTATGAGCGCTCAAGAAGGTCGCGCGGCAAGGGATTGGTCGCAACGCTGTGCTCAAGCGCCTCGGCGAGCGAGCCGTCCGGGTCGCGGGTCAGCCGGTCGCCGGTCTCGACCAGAATGTCGATGATCTCCGCAAGCGGCGTGTCTGCGGCCGGCGGCGGCTCGGCGCGCGACCAGACGAGCGCATCGAAATCCAAGGCCGGCGTGGCGAAACGCTTATGCGCAGGCCCGTATTCAAGCTCCGTCCCGTGAATGATTTCGCCCTTGATGACGTGCGGCGCGGGCGTTGGCGATTTCAATACCGGAGCATTCATGGAAGCGATCCTGCGTTTTCTATTGCGCCACAGTGATGAGCGCACCGATTGCAGACGAGTGATGAAACCGTCAAAATATACGGCGATTAGGACAGCACTCAGTCTGCGCGAGGAGTGAAAATGCCGACCATCGGCCTTGTTGCTTTGGAGGGCGCGCATCTCACCGGACTGGCCCATATGCTCGACCTGTTCGATTCCGTGAACCGCTACACGCAGGGCCTCTATGAACAGGTCGAGGAGACGCGCGCGCCGACATCGACGCTCATTCTGACGACGAAAGGCCGGCCCTGTCGCCTGGCCAATGGGCGCGAGCTCGCCGCAGACGGCTCGATCAGCGCCGCACCCGCTTGCGACCTCGTTTTTCTCGCCTCGGTGCGCGTCATCGAAGACGACATCGATGTATTTCTCTCGGAGAATGACGCACTCATCGCCTGGATCGCCAATCGCTGGCGGTCCGGCGCCACGATCGCGGCGAGCGGCGCATCGACCCTGCTGCTGGCGGCGTCCGGCGCGCTCGACGAACAGCCTGCGACAACGCCCTGGTGGCTCGAGCGCGCGTTCCGCCAGCGCTTCGCGAAACCGAAACTCGACATTTCGCGGATCATCGCGGAAGGCGAGCGCACGTTCTGCGCCGGCACGCCGCGCGGCGAGCCCGCCCTCGCTCTGCGTCTGGTCGAGCGGCTCTTATCGCGCAACGTCGCCAATTGGGCGGCGAAGGTCACGACGATTGACGCCTATCCTGACGGGCCAGAACCCTGGACTGTGTTTTCGCCCGAAGTGCTGCGCCAGGACGGCATGGTCGGGCGCGCTCAGCACTGGCTGCAGCAGCGCTTCTCACAGCATCCCAGCATGAGCGAACTCGCCGACGCCATGGCCGTCAGTGAACGCACGCTCACGCGCCGCTTCAAGGCGAGCCTTGGCATGACGCCCCTGGAATATCTCCAGACCCTGCGCGTGGAAGCCGCCAAGCAAATGCTTGCGCGCTCGAGCCGGCGCATTGACCGCATCGCCTATCTGGTCGGCTATGGCGATGTCGGCTTTTTCTCGAAAGTGTTCCGCGAACGCGCCGGCATGTCGCCGCGGGATTTCCGGCTGCAGGCCGCCGCCGCGAGAGCGCCGCGCGCGGAATAGCGCTCAAGGTCGAACCGGCTATCGCGGCGCGGGGTGATTGGTCACTGCGGCGATGTCGTCATCCTCAACATCGGCCCAGAATGCGCGCCAGCTCTCCCAGCGCCCGACCAGCATGGGCGGATTGTGCTTTGGCGGCGGTCCGGGCCAGCGCAAGAAACGCGCATCCTGAGGCCGCTCCAGATGGTCGCACGTATAAAGAAAATCTTCCTCGCGACGGTTGAAATACCAAACCCCGTCTTTGCGCACATAGCTGTCGAAATAGCAGATCGCCTGAACGATCCATGCGTCCTTGCGTTCGTGTTCGGCGCGGCAATAGACGCGGCCGCGCGCATTGTCGGCATCGATGATTTCAATGTCATGGCCGACGATCTGATGAACGGTGCGGTAGAAATCGCGCAGCAGCGGCGCGATGAATTCGCGCAAGACCTCGCGCCCCTTGCCGCGCCTTCCGCAATCGATGTCCTCGGGAAACAAGACGAGCCAGGCGTCGAGATCGCGCGCATCGACCGCCATCGCATAGCGCACGGCGAGCTGCTGAATAGCCAGCATGGACTCGACGCGGTCGAGCCGTTCGAGAAGCGCTGCGTCCGTCATCCGAGCCTCCGCAAGCCTGAGCGCGCTATGTCAGTCGTCGGAGATTAGCCGG
>JAUIEH010000365.1 GCA_030428405.1 Alphaproteobacteria bacterium | reverse complement strand
AATGACGGCGAGATGGGCGAAGCGACGCGCAGGCTGTTCCACTGGCTGTCCGGCTTGCTCGCCGTGCCTGCCGCGCTTTATGCGGGCCGGCCGTTCTTTTCCTCCGCGCTCAAAGCATTGCGCGCCGCCGGCGCGAATATGGACGTGCCGATTTCGCTGGCCGTGATCTTGGCTCTGTCGCTGAGCGTATTTGAAAGCATGCGGCCAGACGGCGAGGTCTATTTCGACGCGGCCGTCACCTTGTTGTTCTTTCTGCTGATCGGTCGCTATCTCGACCACCGCTTGCGCGGACGCGCGCGCGCCGCCGCGCGCGAGCTGATGGCGTTGCAAGCGTCGACCGCGATGCGCATCGGCAATGACGGCGCAGCGTCCGCCATCGCCGTGCGCGAAGTCATGCCCGGCGACACCTTATTGATCGCCGCGGGCGACCGCGCGCCGGTCGACGTCGTCATCGAGGACGGCGTTTCGGACATCGACCGTTCGCTCGCCACGGGCGAAAGCGCGCCGGTCAGGCTCGGACCCGGCGATGCGCTGCAATCCGGCGTCGTCAACCTGACGCGCAGCCTGCGCGTGCGCGCGGTGGCGGAGGCGGACGACTCATTCCTCGCGGAGCTCAGCCGACTGATTGAAATCGGAGAGCAGGGGCGCTCCGCCCATGTGCGCCTCGCCGACCGTGCGGCGCGGCTCTATGTGCCGGTCGTCCATCTCGCCGCTTTGAGCACGTTCGCAGTCTGGCTGTTTTTCGGCGCAGCTCTGCGCGACGCCGCACTCCACGCGATTGCGCTCTTGATCATCACCTGTCCGTGTGCGCTTGGCCTCGCTGCGCCGGCCGTGCAGGTCGTCGCCACCGGAAGGCTCTTTCGCCGTGGCGTATTCGTCAAAGCCGGCGACGCGCTGGAGCGTCTGGCGGATGTCGATTACGCCGTGTTCGACAAGACAGGCACGCTGACGCGTGGCTCGCTGAGCCTTGTTCACGCAGAGGCCTTGCCCGATGGCGCGCTTGACACAGCGGCGCATCTGGCGCGGGTCAGCCGGCATCCAATCGCGCGCGCCGTCGCGCTTGCTGCGGGACCGGGCGGCGTCGCTGACAGCGTTGAGGAAATACCCGGCGAAGGATTGCGCGGCGTCATTGACGGCCGCGCCGTGCGCTTTGGGCGAGATGAAGCGGCGCCGGACGGTGAAAAGAGCCAAGCCTGGCTGAGCGTGGATGGCGCGCAGCCCGTCAAGTTTGAGTTCGTCGATGCGCCGCGTGACGGTGCGCGCGCGACGCTGAAGGCGCTGCGCGGCCGCAAGATCGGCATTGAGATGCTGACGGGCGACGCCGCCGCGCCGGCCGAACGCTTGGCGCGCGCGCTCGGCGTGTCGCATTGGCGCGCGGAGGCAAGCCCTCAACTGAAAATGGAGCGGCTGGAGAGCTTGTCCGAGAGCGGACGAAAAGTTTTGATGGTCGGCGACGGGCTCAATGATGCGCCCGCTCTGGCGCGCGCACACGCCTCGATCTCCTTTGGCGCGGCCGCCGAAGTCAGCCAGCATGCCGCCGATTTCGTCATCCAGGGCGAAAGTCTAGAGCCGCTGGTCGAAGCCATCGACGTTTCGCGCGCAGCCCGGCGACGCATTCTTGAGAATTTCGGCTTTGCGGCGGTCTATAATCTCTGCGCGATGCCGCTCGCCGCGCTCGGCTTCGTAACGCCGTTGATAGCGGCGATCGCGATGTCGTCATCCTCCATCGTCGTTATGCTGAACGCCTTGCGGCTGTCGCGAGCGGGGAGGCGCGCAGGATGAATGTTCTCATCATCCTCATTCCGATTGCGCTCTGCATGGGCGGGCTGGGCCTCGCCGCCTTCTTGTGGTCGCTGAAAAACAACCAGTTCGAAGACCTCGACGGCGCAGCCCACCGCATCCTCATCCCGGAAGAGGATGATCATCCTCTTTAAGTTCGCTGGTCGGCGTGACCGGGCGGCGTTCGGCCTCAGGAACATCCTCGACCATGGCGCGATAGCTGCGCCACGTCGCAAAGCCCAAAACCGGGAAGGCGACGATCAGGCCGAGAAAACCGGTCAGCGCGCTCGCGGCCAATATCATCGCGATGATCCAGGCCCATAGCAGCATGACCCGCGGCTGCGAGATGAGGGCGCTCACACTGAGTGTGACAGCTGTGACGATGTCGACACGCCGGTTCATCAGAACAGGGATCGACAAGGCCGACACTGCGAACACGACAAGCGCGAGAAAGCCGCCGACGATGGTGCCCACGATGGCGAGCTGCAGCCCGTCGGGATGGGTCAGCACATAGCGGGTGAATTCGGTGAAGGGGACATATTCCCCGGTCACGAACAGCGCGAACAACATGATCGCGATGCGCATCCAGACGAGATAGATGAACAATAAGAGCGCCGCGAGCATGGCGATCTGGCTCGGCGAGCGCAGGCGCGGCGCGGTCAGCGCGGACATATCGACCGGCGCATCGGTCTCCAGCCGCCGGCCCATCTCATAAACGCCGACGGCGAAGACCGGCCCGACGAGCGCGAAACCGCCCGCCGCCACAGGAATCCAGCTCGATAAGCCGGCGATCCAGAGAAGGGCTGTTATGAGGCCTGCGCCGACCACGAAGGCGGCGCCGACATAAAGACTCAACGGGGTGGTGCGCTTCAAATCGCTCCAGCCGCCGGCGAGCCATTCCCACGGCGCCTCGTTGTCCACGCGGCGCAATCGAACTTGATCGGTCACGGCCTTCCTCCCCAGAGCCGAGTCTCAGAAAAGCTTAGCCTATTTTCTCCCATTGCACGGTGTGCTCATAGGCCGCAGGACGAAGCGTGCGAGATCCGGCCGCGAATTCTGTCGATTTTTTAACTGGCGCGGTTGCGTGCCGCGCGGATGCTCGCCTCCAACGGGGAGAGCATCGGGGAGCGGGCATGGCGAAGAATTGGCGCAGCATGTGCGTCGCAGCGGGCATGTGGGCGAGTTTGAGCGCATGTGCGACGGCGCCGGGGCCGGGACTGGCTGTTCCGCCTTTAGCGGACCCTGACCAAGTGAGCGAAGCGCTCGCCGTGTTTCAGGCCTGGAACGAAGCCTATCAAAGCGGCGACTACAACGCGCAATACGCGCTCACCCATCCCTTGATCCGGCAATGGGGCGATGCGACCGCCTGGCGGCGCATGATGCGCGACGCCGTGCGACGCAATGGCGAGCTTGTGGCGATAGAGCTCGAAGGCGCTGGTCCGCTGCACGCCTCAGATGTGCCGTGCACAGAGATGCGTCACTGCTATCGCCGGGATATGCAGGTGGTCATGATCGTGTTGCGCACGCGTTATGAGCGCGCCGAACCGCAACAGCCCGAATATGTCGTAATGGCGAATTCCGAGGAAGGCTGGCGCTTTGGCGGCGGCACTTTCCCCAACCGGCCGCGCGGCGAGACGATGGCGATTCTCGACCGGGCCGATGAGGCGCGGATCAGGGTCGACCGCAACAGCCTGCC
>JAUIEH010000364.1 GCA_030428405.1 Alphaproteobacteria bacterium | reverse complement strand
GCGCACGGTGTTGATGACGCCGGAGCCGCAGGCCAAGGCGGATCAGGCGCGCGCGGTCGCAGCGTTGTGGCGTGCGGGCGCGCTGAGCCCGCCCGACCCGGCCAATGACGCGCCCGCGCCCGATCGGCCCGCCCGGCCTGACAAGCCGATGCTCGTGCCCCCCGGACAAGTCCCGCGCCGGCGCCTTTCTAATCCCGAGGGGCGCGCAGCGCTTTTGCATGCCGTCGCCCATATCGAATTCAACGCCATCGACCTCGCCTTTGACCTGGTGTGCCGCTTCGGCGCCGACCCTGACGTCTCGGAACAGGACCGCACGGCGTTTTTGTCCGACTGGATCAGCGTCGGCGACGATGAGGCGCGCCATTTCCTATTGGTCTGCGACCGGCTCGATGCGCTCGATAGTGTTTACGGCGACCTACCCGCGCATGACGGCTTATGGGAAGCCGCCCTTGCGACATCCGATGATCTCGGCGCGCGTCTGGCGATTGCGCCATTGGTGCTGGAAGCGCGCGGGCTCGACGTCACGCCCGGCATGATCGACCGACTGCGCAAGGCCGGAGACGAAAAAAGCGCCGCGGCGCTGCAAATCATCTATGACGACGAGATCGGCCACGTGGCCGCAGGGGCGCGCTGGTTTCGCCATTTATGCGAAAATCGCAGCGTTAATCCGGAGGACGCCTTCAAGTTATTTTTAGCGTCAAAATTTTCCGGAATTCTTAAACCTCCCTTTAACCATAACGCCAGGACGATGGCTGGAGTGCCAAAGGCTTGGTACGAATGATGCGAGCTGACGCTTGCACTTCTGCAGATTTCTCGTCAGGACCGAAAACCTTGAAGAATCTTCGGTTGAAAAACAGGCGGCGATCGGGTGGAATGGCGGCGCTTGGGGGCAAGTTTTTGCGGCGGCACGGGCGAGGGCGATGATCACGCGCATGGCATCGCGGGCGAGCGCGTTCATGGGACGCGTATTTCCTGAGCGACAAATTTACCATCGGGCTGACGGACAGGTGCGTTATTTCACCTTGTCGACCCGGTCACAGGTACTAGCGGCGACGGCCTCTGCGGTCGCCATCGGGTGGTTCTCCTACGCTTCAGCGAGCGTGTTCCTGAGAGGCCATCTCCTCTCAGCACAATCGGCTGAAGCCCAACAGGTTCGAGCGCGCTATGAGCGCTGGCTCGCCGAAGCGCGGGCGCGAGAAGCCTCCGCCCTGGCCCTGCTCCAAACCCGCACCAGCGATTTTGAGCAAGCCTCCCAGGAATTCGAGCGCCGCCACCGCACCCTCCAAGACTTGCTCGAACACGCCACGGGCGGCCGCTCGATCGGTCGCGACACGCGCATCGCCTCTGCGGAGGATGAAGTCGAAGCCGTCATGATGACGGCCTCGCTCGAAGACCCCACGCCGCGCCGTTCGCGTCTGGCCATCGAGGCTCCCGAGCGGCTCGCCGCCAACGACTATGTCGACAATGAGCGCCTCAACGCGCTCATGCTCAACCAGGACGAGATGCTCGACAGCGCTGAAGAGCGCAGTCAGGACCGCATCGAGAACCTGCGCGCGGTTCTGCGCCTCACGGGCCTGAGCGTCGAAAGCATTCTCGAAGAAGGCGATCGCGGCAGCGGCGGTCCGCTGATTTCGCTCGACAATCGCGACGCCTTCGGCCGCGGTCTCGACTTCGAAGATCCGTTCTCGCGCCGTGTCGCACGCGTCGCCGCACGCGTTGCGGAGGCCGAGCGACTTGAGCGCGCCATCGACTCAGCGCCGCTGGGCGCACCGGTCGGCGCGCCTTATCGCGAGACGTCCCAATATGGACGCCGCGTCGATCCGGTGACGGGCGGTCCCGCCTTCCACGCCGGTCTCGACATGGCCGCCTATCGTCTCGCGCCGATCACATCGGCGGCGCCGGGCCGCGTGACCTTTGTCGGCTGGCGCGGCGGTTATGGCCGCGTCGTCGAAATCGATCACGGTCATGGCTTCAGGACCCGTTACGGTCACTTGCAGCGCGCTTATGTCGAGCGCGGCGACGAGGTCAGCTTCGGCGACCGCATCGGCGCAATGGGATCGACGGGCCGCAGCACGGGCAACCACGTCCATTACGAAGTGTGGTTCAAGGGCCGTCACTACGATCCGCAAGAATTCCTCAGGGCCGGTCAATATGTTCAACAAGGGTAAAGATTCGGGCGCGTCACGGTCGTCCTCGACCGCATCGGACGCTGTTCCGGAAACTCCTGCCACGACGAATAGGCGAACCATGTCTAAGTCTTCGAACGCACCGTCCATCCTCAGCACCGATCTCGTGATCAACGGTACGGTGATGTCGGAAGGCGAAATCCAGCTCGACGGTCAGATCGAAGGCGACGTGCGCGCCGGATCGCTCACCGTCGGTGAAAAAGCATCCGTCAAAGGCGAAGTGATCGCGGACCACGTCACCATTCGCGGCCGGGTTCTCGGCAGCGTGCGCGGCCGTCAGGTCACGCTCATGTCGACGGCGCGCATCGAGGGCGACATCACGCACGCCGCCCTTTCCGTGGAAAGCGGCGCGTTCTTTGAAGGCAATTGCCGCCACGCCAGCGACCCGCTCGCGGGCTCCGGCGACAGCGCGTCAGCGTCTTCGTCCTCGAGCAGCGTTTCGGTGTCTTCCGCACGTCCGGCGGATTCATCCAAGCCGGCCTCGTCGTCCACGCCGACTTTCGGGTCGACGGCTGCGACGTCCTCCAGCTAAGACGACGCCCATATCAAATGCGAAAGGCGGTCCGTTTCGGGCCGCCTTTTTCGTTTGAGCTGGCGTTCAGGAAAGCTTTCCGTTCAGGAGAGTGATCGCTTCTGGTCCGGCGCGCGGCCATTCGTCCCTCGTCGCCGAAATTCTCGCGCCCTTCCCTTTGCTCACCCGTCCATTGACGGCATGCTGAGCGCAATGACGCCGGCAGCGGCGCGTGTGTTTGGTGTTGTGGGGAGGATTACGACATGGCCAGCATTGCATTATCTCGTCGCGCCGTACTCAGCGGCGCCGCCGCCATCGGCGTTTTGTCAGCCGCCGGATGCGCAAGCGCGCCGCGCCGTGTCGCCTCCTCGGTCAATCCCGCCGATTGGGACGCCGTAGAAACGGCGCGCCGCATCTCGAACGGAGAACTCTCCGCACTCGAAGCGACCAACGCCGCGATTGCGCGCGCCGAGGCCTCGGACGCCGCGCTCAACGCCATTGTCACGCCGACCTTTGAGGCGGCGCGCGAGGCGGCAGCGGCGGGGCAAAGCGGGCCCTTCGCCGGCGTGCCGACTTTCATCAAGGACCTTGAAGACGTCGCCGGCATACGCACCCAGTTCGGCGCGCGCGCATTCTCCCAGAACATCGCCGCACGCACGAGCGCCTTCGCCCAAGCCTACACGAATGCCGGCGTCATCAGCCTGGGCAAGAGCGCAACGCCGGAATTCGGCCTGACCGCCACGACCGAGCCATTGGTCGATGGACCGACGCGCAATCCCTGGAA
>JAUIEH010000363.1 GCA_030428405.1 Alphaproteobacteria bacterium | reverse complement strand
CTGCCTTCCGCGCTGTCTACGCGCGCAATGATCTCGACTTCGCGCTCAATCGGCACGGGGCGCAAAAACTCGACCGTCAGACGGGCGGTCACCGACATGCCGCCATGCAAAAGAACGAGATGGCCGAGCGCTTCATCGAACGCCATCGCCGTCCAGCCGCCATGCGCGACGCGCCGTCCGCCCTCATTTTCCGCACTGCAGACAAACCGGCTCGAAGTGACGCCAGGCTCGACGACGCGCTCGTCCTGCATGCCGATGCGGCAATAGCCCAGACGGCGGCAGGCGCCGCACAAAAACACTTCGCCTTCGCGCCGCCGCTGCGTTTCGAGCTGACGGATGAGCGGATGCGAAACGGCGCGCGCGCCGGCGCTGTCGTCGTCATTCATGGGAAAGCCAGCTCCAATCGGGCTCAGAACGCGCGCACGGTGATGTCGCCGCGACCGGAAGTTTCGAGCTGTTTGGCCTGCGCGCGCAAATGTTTGCGCCACAAGGTCTCGGCGGCGGCGCTGTCGCGCTTTTCAAACGCTTCAAGCAGACGGCGCTTGGCGCGGATATGCGCGGCCATGGTGCGGGCGCCGTCATCGGGCCGGGCAAGCAGTTCATCGCCGAGCAGTTCTGTTTGTGCGCGTATCAGCTCGCGGAAGATGAGGAGTTGCGCCGACAGCGTGGTGTTCGGACATTCCTCAGCGAGCGCGTCGTAAAAATATTCATGCGCGCGCGCGAAGCGTGCGGGGTTATCGGTCTCCTGGGCCTGCGCCTCAATGGCGGCGCGGACATTCTCCACGCCGCGCGCGGTGATTGCGCCCGCGATAAAGGCGATGATGCAGGGCTCGATATTGAAGCGCGCTTCGGTGAGGTCTTTCTGCGTCGTGCGCTGAGCTTCGAGATATATGCCGAAATGTTCGGCGACCATGGCGACGTCGGGCAGCGCATAACGCGCCCCGCCGTTAGCGCCGCGCGCAACCGTGATGAGCTGCTGGGCCTCGAGAATGCGCAAGGCTTCGCGCAGCGTCGGCCGCGACACGCCGAAACGGTCGCAGAGCTCGGCTTCCGGCGGCAGAGCGTCGCCCGGCGCCATGCGCTCTTCATGCATGCGCTGACGCAGCCAGCGCGCGATCAGCGTTGAGGCTTTCGGCGCGCGCAAGGCGCGCTCTGAACGCAATTCGTCATTCGCCGGCACCAATCGGTTCGCTGCGCGCGCCATTGCTATTCCTCGTCCCGCCAACCGTTTCGCCGCGGCAACGCATTTGCGATGCCTCAGGATTAATAGGTTATATAATTGACTTAAATGGGTGTGAATGCCACCTCCTAATTCAAGGAAATTTCAGGGAGGCTGATATGGCCGACGAAAAAGAGAAGATCTGGGTGAATTCCGGCGACAGCCATGTCTGGGAGCCGAGCGACCTCTGGCAGAAGAACCTTCCCCAATCCATGGCCCATCGCGGTCCGCGCATCGTGCGCGAAGAGCGTCACGACGTTTATTATTGCGATGATGAGAAGGTGTTTTTCTCGCGCCCGGAAATGCTCGATGCGATCACGCCGCCGGGCATGCTCGACCTCAATCTGCGGATGAAGGATCTCGACGAGCAGGGCATCTGGGCGGAAGTGGTGTTCGCCTCGGTCGGTCTCTGGATGACCGTGATGAAGGACCCCGACCTCGTGCGCGAAAGCGCGCGTGTCTGGAATGACTGGGCGCATGACGAACTCATCAAGCGCTCGGAGCGCTATCTTCCGGCAGCCATGCTCTCTCCCCTGAGTATTGACGATGCGGCGAAAGAGGCTGAACGCGTCGCACAGCTCGGCTTCAAGGCGATCGCGCTGCCGACCACGCCGCCGCCGGGCGTCGAATTTAATCAAAAAGAGTTCGATAAACTCTGGGGCGTCTGCAACGAGACCGGTCTCGTGGTCTGCTTCCATGTCGGCACGGGCACGTCCAAGCTCGTCGTCACGCGCGGTCCCGGCGGCGCCATCATCAATTACTGGGAGACCACGGTGCCTGCGCAGCGCAGCGTCGTGCACGTTCTCGCCAGCGGCGCGCTAGACCGCTTCCGCAACATGAAGGTGATGGCGGCTGAAGCCGGCGCCGCCTGGATGCCCGCGCTCGCCGACCGTCTCGACGAAGCCCATCGCCAGCACGAGATTTTCACCGATCCCAAGCTGGAGCGCCGTCCCAGCGAGATCATGAAGGATCAGGTCTACGCCTCGTTCCAGCATGACGAATCCGCGATCGCGACGGTCACGGGCATGGGCTACAACAATGTCCTGTGGGGCTCGGACTATCCGCATCTGGAAGGCACCTTCCCGCATACGCAGGAAGTCCTCCACGAGCTGTTCGACGATGTTCCCGCCGATGTGCGTCACCGCATCACGCTGGGCGCGTTCGAAGAACTGTTCGGCGTGGCGATGCCGCAGGCGCTCGCAGCATGACGTCCGAGGCGCGGCGGGCGACCGTCGCGGGCCTCTACGTCACCAAGCAGGCGCGTCGGCTCGAGGGGCGAGAGCCCCTCGAGCTGATGATGGAGGCGGTGAAGGGCGCGCTCGATGACGCCGGGCTGGCGCCTGAAGACGTCGACGGCGCGGCGGTGCAATGGCCGGGGCCTGGCGGTTCGCCGAACGAAGCGGCGAGCTGGGGCCAGTGGTTCAAGACGCCGCTCGCCTTCACGCAGGAGCATTGGAGCGATCAGGCCGGCGCGCGCGGCGTGCTCAAAGCCGCCGCCGCCATCGAGGCCGGTCTGTGCGACACGGTCGTATTGGGCAGCGGCAATGTCGGCGCATTCGCGGCCGGCTCTGTCGGCGCCGGCGACGGGCTCGAATTCGCTGACATCTATGGCGCAACCGCAATGGCGCAGTTCGCGCTCGTGGTGCAGCGCTACATGCACGAGTTCGGCGTTTCGCCCGAACAACTCGCCCACGTCGCAGCGACCATCCGCAATCACGGTCACGCCAATCCGGAAGCGGTCATGCACGGCGCCGGTCCGTATACGGTGGAGGACATACTCGCATCCCCGCTGATCGCTTCGCCGCTGCACCGGCTTGAGTGCAGCCTCGTCGCCGAGGGCGCGTGCGCCATCGTTTTGACGACGCAGGAGCGCGCGCGAGATCTTGCCCAGCCGCTGGTCGGTCTGCTCGGCGGCGGCATGGAGTTCTGGAACGCCTCCTACGCCAATCCGCCGCTCTATCGGGAGATGCGCGACCTCGGCAAACAGGCCGTCGCGCGAACATTCGGAAAGGCCGGGCTGAGCCCGGACGAAGTCGATGTGTTCGCCATATATGACGCCGTCGCCTTTGAGGTCGTGCGGCAATTCGAGATGCTGGGACTGTGCCGGGAAGGCGAAGGTTGCGACCTCGCCGCCGGCGATGCGCTCGATCGCGATGGCGCGTTTCCGACAAATCTCGATGGCGGCATCCAGTCCCATAGCTGGATCGGCACCGGCCAGTTGACGCTCAAAGTGATCGAATGCGTGCGCCAGCTGCGCGGCGA
>JAUIEH010000005.1 GCA_030428405.1 Alphaproteobacteria bacterium | reverse complement strand
CTGGCGGACAAGTTTGAGCGCTTCCGCGAAGAAGAACTCGCCCATCGTGACCTGGCCGTCGAAGAAGGCGCCAAGTCGGCGCCCGGCTATCCGGTGTTGTCGCGCATGATCGCCGCCGGCTGTCGCGTCGCCATCAAAATCAGTGAAAAGGTCTAATCCGTCGCGCCCGCTTCGGCATCCGGCGCACGCCCATCGGGCAAGTCAGGTCTAGCCGAGCGCGCCGCCGGCAAGAGCAGCAACAAAACAGCGCCGATGAGCAGGAACGCCGGCGCCACCAGCAAGCCGATGCGCTGGTTCATCGTTTCGCCCGTAATGATCGCCACGATGAACGGCGCCATCGCGCCAGATGTGTTCCCCGCCAAAGCGCCGATGCCGAAATAGCGCGCAACCCGGTCCGGCGGCGCCAGGCGCGAAATCAGCGAGCGTGTGATCGGTCCGACCGGGCCAATGAACAAGCCTGAGAACGCGCCAAGCGCGAGCGCTGTCCACTCTGCGGGCGAACTCAGCATTACAGCGCCTTCAGCGCGCGGCGGCGTCTCGATGAACAGGAACACGCTGTCAGGCTGCAGCGACAACAGCCCCGCCACCGCCAGCGCCAGGCCGATAATGCAGATCATCAGCGCATTGCGCGAACCGATGCGGTCATCGATGAAGCCTCCGATGAGCGCGCCGAAAGCGCCAAAAGCCAGAACGGCGAGGCCGAACATACTAGTTGCGCCCGTGTCCCAGCCGAAGATCGATCGGGCGAGCCCGGCGCCGAAAAGCTGCACCAGAACGAGGCCGGACCAGTAGAAAAACCGTGCGCCGATAGCGACCGCCACCGGCCGCTCGGCGAGCAGCGAGGCGGCTTCCTCGCGCAGCCAAACGCGCGCGGAACGTTGAGGCGGTCGGTCTTTGCGCGGAAAGCGCAGGAAAATCAGCGGCAATCCCAAGAGCAGCAACACAGCGCCCGAGACCGGACCAATCAGCCGTTCCGCCTGCGCGGTCGTCTCGTCGAGCCTAAGACCGAGCGGATCGCCCCAAACGAAGAGGAACAAGAAAACGCCGGTGAACACGATGCCGCCAGCCCACCCCACCGACACCGCCGCCGCGCTCGTTCGCCCCATGATGTTCGACGGCGCTACATCAGCGAGCATGCCGCCCAGCAGCGCATAATTGAGGTCGTTCGCCGCCATCACGACAGCAAGCGCGATCAACACCAGCAATAATACCGGTCCGCCAAGCCCGGGAACCGCTAGCCAAAGCGCGAAGGCCGGAATGGCGTTCAGGGCGAGCGCGAGCGCGAGGAACTTACGCTGCAGCTCGGGACGTTCGGCGGCGAAACCCAGCGGCACGGCGATCAGCGCGCCGATCATGCCGCCAATGCCGGAGACATAGCCCCACATCACCTGGCCGCGCTCGGGCGTGTCGAAGCCGTTGGCGATGAAGAAAGGGACGAAAATCGTATAAACGACCGAGATGTTGAACACCTCGAGTCCGGTCGCAAAACCGACCCATGCGCGTCGGCGCGCGCGCTGCAGACCCTCTCCACTCATCGCGCGAGCCTAGTGCGCGGCGCAGCCCCGCGCCACTCGTGTCTTGCTGAAGAAAATCAAAGCAATCGCACCGATGAAACACCGGATATCCGCGTTTTTTTAACGGTCTGTCGGCATTTTAGCCGCCTAACGAGGAATGGTGGTTTTTAATGCGTGCGCATATCGACGACATCGCGATGCTCGCTTCCACGCGAGCGGACGGGCTGCGCGCGCGTCTTTCCATCGCTGGCTGCGGCGCCGTCGCCGTCGCTTTGTTGTCGAGCGTCACCTTGGCGTTGGCGTGTTCCGTCGTCGTCATCGCCTCGCAGGTCCTCGATCGTGAAATCTTCACGCGGCTGAGACGTTCAATCCGAAAAGATCAGCCCGAGAGCCTGCGCCTGAGCCTGGCGACGTTCAGCATCATTCAAGCGACCATTTGTTATGATCTCTTCGCCATCGCGATGTGGTTCGCGCCGGGCGATGTCGGCAAGATCTACGCTGCGACGTGGCTCCTCGGCGCCCTTCTGCACGTCGCCGTGCATATGCACCATTCCCAACGACTGCTGGCCTCCGGCCTCGCCGTGCATGCGAGCGTGTTGATCGGGCTGCCGGCGCTTTCGTTCTTCATCGAGCCGGCCTTCGGCGTCGCCGCCGCCGGCACGTCGCTTTTCGGCATAAGCCTCTATATCGCGCACATTGTGGGCGTCAGCAAAAGCTACCGCTCCAAGAGCGAGGAGCTGCGCATTGCGCTCCGGCGCGCGATTGAAGCGCAAGAAGAAGCACAGGCCGCAAGCGAACGCGCCATCGCCGCCAATGAAGCGAAATCGGTCTTCATCGCCAATGTGAGCCACGAAATCCGTACGCCGCTCAACGGCGTCCTCGGAATTGCAAAGTCTCTGAGCGCGGAAGGACTTCCCGAAGAACAGGCCCGCAAAGTCCAGGTCATTTTGGATTCCGGCTCAAGTCTGCGCTCCCTGCTCGACGACATTCTCGACCTGTCCAAGATCGAAGCTGACAAGCTGAGCATTGAGCCCGTAAGCGCTGACTTGCGTCAGGTCGTTGGCTCCGTCGTCAGCCTGTTTGAGCCGCGCGCGCGCGAAAAAGGTCTGATGCTTACGTGCGCCTATTGGCCCAATACGCCGAGCACGGCGCTTTTCGACGCGACGCGCGTGCGCCAATGCGTCGCCAATCTCGTGTCCAACGCGATCAAGTTCACCGACACGGGCGCAATCGACGTGCTCGTCTCGGCCAAACCGACCTCCAATGGCGACCACGAGTTCAGCGTCGCCATCAGCGACACCGGTATTGGTCTGTCTACAGACGATACTGCGCAATTGTTCAACCAGTTTTCTCAGGTCGCCTCTGAATCCGACCGCCGCATGGGCGGCAGCGGGCTTGGTCTGGCGATTTCGCGCAAGCTTGCGCGCCTGATGGACGGCGACGTCACTGTTTCGAGCACGCCCGGTCACGGTTCCACTTTCACGCTCACCTTCAAGGCGACGGTCAGCGAGACCGCCGAAGTCATCTCGCCGCCGGCCGAAATATCACCCGCGCAATCCGAGGCGATCATCGCGCACCGGCGCGTGCTTCTGGTCGATGACAATCAGGTCAACCGCCAGGTCGCGCGGCTCTTCCTTGAGCCGCACACCACCGCCATCACCGACGCCGCCAACGGCCAGGAAGCGCTCGAGCTTCTGGCGAAGAAGAGCTTCGACATCGTGCTGCTCGACATCCACATGCCGGTGATGGACGGCGCAGAAACGATCAAGCAGATCCGCGCGTCCGAAGAGGATTGGGCCGACATCCCCGTCATCGCCCTGACTGCGGACGCCATGGCCGGCGACTGCGAGCGTTACCTGGCCATGGGCATGAACGGATATGCGCCCAAGCCGATCGAGCAGCGCCAGCTTCTCGCGGAAATGGCGCGACTGCTCGCCGATGCGTCCGATGCAAGCTCGCCGACATCGTCGGGCGAAACCCAAACGCAAGCCGGCGCGGCGCGCGCCGCCGGCGGATCATTCGAAAGCGAAAGCTCCATGATCGCTTCCAACTTCCAGCGGCTCGACATCGCCCAGGGCGACGAGGTCAATCTCGCCGGCATCGCCGAAGAATGGCGGCGCGCCCTGATCGCTCAGCTGCGCCTCTTGTGCGAAGCGCTAAAAGACGGCGGCGTTGAAAGCTATCGGCCGGCTGTAGACCGTATACTGCACGACTGCCACGCCCAGGCGCCGCTCTTCGGCTTCCTGTCGGTCGGCCACATCGCCGAAATGATCACCAAACGGCTCGCCGCGGCGGATGCTTCGAATGGCGGATTGAATTGCGACGAACTCGTTGACGACCTGAACCGGTTGCTGAGCGCCGTCGAAGATCATGGGCCAGGCGAGGAACTCGGCGCACTCGACGACGTCTTGTTCGACGACGGCGAGGCGGACAGCAAGACGGGCTGAGCGAGGCCGACCCGCGCAGCGCGCCTCAGACCGAGTCGAGCTCGACGTCCCAGTAGAGATAATCCATCCAGGATTCGTGCAGATAGTTCGGCGGGAAGCGTCGTCCGATCGCTTGCAGTTCATGCATGCTCGGCCGGCGCGGCGCGCGCGCCGGGTGCATCTTGGCCTGTTCCGGCGTGCGTCCGCCCTTCTTCAGATTGCAGGGCGCACACGCCGTCACGATGTTGTTCCACTTCGTCCGACCGCCGCGCGAGCGCGGGATCAGATGATCAAACGTCAGATCGTCGCGCGCGTCCGACCCGCAATAAACGCAGGTGAAGCCGTCGCGCAGGAACAGGTTGAACCTGGTAAAGGCCGGCGGCCGGTCCTGCGTTACGAATTCGCGCAAGGTGACCACGCTCGGCGCCCGCACCGTCAATGACGGCGAGCGGATCGGCTGGTCATATTGTTCGACGATGTGAACGCGATGAAGAAAGACGTTCTTGATCGCTTCCTGCCATCCCCAGGTCGATAACGGGTAATAGCTGAGCGGGCGATAGTCCGCGTTCAGGACGAGGCATGGCCAGCCCTGCGGCGCGTTCTTGAGGACCTCCATCAATCCCCTCCTCGCCCCGGCGCGGTCGCAGCTATGTCTGTCACGCGCGCAGTGAAGGCGTCACCATTTGTCTGCGGAACCCAGTCTGCATTGCGGCTTATAAGCGAGTCGTCGTGTCGATTTCATGACACGTTATAGCGCGTCTGACGGCGAGGCGAAGGAAGATTCGGCTCCGCGCGCCGCGCGCGAAAGAAACTCCTGCATGAGCGCCAATCCGCCCGGCCCGATGGAATGCGGCACGCCCTCGTCGAGCTTCCAGCGCACGGCGAGGCCGGCGTCACTAAGGGCGCGCGCGCTCTCCAGCATGAATTGCGGCGGCACGACCGGGTCCTGATCGCCATGCACCAGAAGCACTGGCGGCCGCGATGTGACTTCCTTCTCCAGCGCATCGGCGCCGCACAGAGCGCCGGACAGACCGACGACCGCGAACGGCGCTGCGGCGCGCCTCAAACCAACATGCAGGGCCAGCATGCAGCCCTGGCTGAAGCCGATGAGCGCGAGGCGGTCGCCTGAAAGACCATGGCGTTCCAGCTCGGCGTCGATGAATGCGTCGACGACCGGCGCGGCCGAACGCACGCCCGCCTCCAGCTCGACAGGATCGATCCGGTCGATGGCGAACCACTGCCGCGCGTTCGACGGCGCGCCGGGCATCATGACGGGACTTGGCGCATCAGGCGCGCTGAAGGCTGCGTCCGGGAGATGCGCGCTCAGATGCGGGGCAAGCTGAATTAAGTCGTCGCCGTTTGAGCCGAAGCCATGCAGCAACACGACCAGCGCGCCGGCCTCGCCGCCATGCGCAGGCTCGACCCTTCGCGCCTCAAGACCAATCGTCATACGCGCCGTCTTTCCTTCGCGCGCTCGTGATCGAGATAGGTCCACAGCACCATCGCCGCGACGCTGCGCCGAGGCGCCCATGAAAGAGCGCGCGCTTCAAGCTCTTTCGCGCCAGGACGTTCGTTGAGACCGGCGGCGCGCTGATAGCCCAATTGCAGTCCCAGATCACCGGCCGGAAATATGTCGACGCAGCCATAGGCGCTCATGAGGAAAATATCCGCCGTCCACGGACCTACGCCGCGAATGGCCGTCAGCACGTCGCGCGCTTCATCCAGCGGCATGGCGCCGAGCGTCTTGAAGTTGAGAGCGCCTGAGACCTCCGCTTCTGCGATTGACCGGATATGCCGGATCTTCGGCCGCGACAGGCCGAGCGCGCGCAGCTCGTCTTCGGAGAATGACAAAAACCGCTTCGCCGTCATTGGCGTCACCGCCGCTGAAACACGGCTCCAAATCGCAGACGCCGCAGCGCCTGCGAGCTGTTGATAGGCGATCGAGCGCGCGAGCCCTTCGAAATCAGCCGAGCGCCGGGTCCAGGCGCGCAGAGGCGCGCCACGCGCCGCAGACATGACGGGACACGTTTCAGCCAGCGTGTTGGCCATGCGCGAGAGCGCGCTTGGATTGAAGATCGCATTGCTCGACGCCATCGCGCCAGCATGCGCATGAATGCCGGGACGCGCCAAGCCTCGCGCTTGCCGACGCCTGCGCCGCGCATTACGCGAAACCCCATGTCCGCTTTCAGGTCCCGCTTCGCGCCCTCGCCGACCGGTCGCCTCCATCTCGGCCACGCCTTCGCCGCTCTGGTCGTGGATGAGGCTGCGCGCGCCGCCGGCGGAGGCTGGCTCTTGCGCATCGAGGACATCGACCAGACCCGCTGCAAGCCGGAGTTCGAGTCCGCGATCTTCGAAGACCTCGCCTGGCTCGGTCTGAGCTGGCCGGAGCCGGTGCGCATTCAGTCGCATCATTTCGATGACTATGCAGACGCGCTCGCTCGGCTGAACGCGATGAATGTCATTTATCGCTGCTTCAAAACGCGAAAAGAGATCCTGCAGGAGATGCAGCGCGCGCCGCATGACGCGTCCGGCGACGGGCCGGAAGGCGGCGTTTATCTCGGCCCGGCCGAGCCGATGTCGCAGGATGAATCGGATGCGCGCGCCGCCTCCGGAGAGGCTTTTGCGTGGCGCGTGTCCATGAAGGCGGCGCGCGCGCGTCTGGACGAAAAATGGGACGCTTTGAGCTTTATCGAAGAAGCGCTGGACGGCGGCGATGCGCGCGAAATCGCTGTGACGCCTGACCTGCTCGGCGATCTCGTCGTGGCGCGCAAAGATGCGGCGGTCAGCTATCATCTCGCCTCGGTGTGGGATGACGCGCGCGACGGCGTGAACCATGTCATTCGCGGCGAAGATTTGCGCGAAGCCGCGCATGTTCACCGTGTCCTGCAGGAGCTGTTGGACCTGCCGGCGCCGCGCTATCGCCACCACCGTCTGATCGCGAATGACGCAGGCGTTCGGCTCGCCAAACGCGATGCGTCATACACGCTGAAAGCGATGCGCGATGAAGGGGTTAGCCCGGCCAACATACGCGAACGTCTGGACCTCTGATCGCAATGGCCCTTCGCCGAAATCATCGAGATGAGACAGCCCGGAAGCACGACGATGTCGGTCTGACGCCGCGCGCGGGAGCCGCTTATGGACGCGTCAGCGCCGCCATTGCTCCGTTTACGTCCGGTCCTCGATAAGCGCCCTCGGCGAGACCCACGCCGCCCCAGACGCGCACGCCTTCGGAATCCAGAAAAACGATGCTGCGCGTGCCCACCGGAGGCGGTCCGATGCGCCACTGGGTGATGGCGCCGTACGCGCCGGCACAACCCTGTGCGCGCACCTCGCCGCGACCGTCGCGCCCGCCGTTCAGTCGCTCAAGAATGAGGGCGCAAACCGCGCCTGTTTCGGCCGCTAAACGCCACGCGCCAACAAGCGCGCTCGGGTCGTCATCGGGTTCGCCGACAATGCGCTCTCCGCCCGGATCGATGCGGTTTTCCGGCGTAACAATCGCGCCATTGGGGAAAGCTTCGCGCGAGGTGTCTATGTCAGGGGAATCGCAGCCCGATGCGATTAGGACGCATACAGACAAAACAATTGTTCTATTTGGCATTTGCCGAGCAAAAACAGGTCCTTGCGCGCCCCGCCGTGTGGCTTGCGCGCAACAGCCGCTAAGAACAACGAGCCTTCCATCGACTCTTCGTGGGTAAAAGTATTCACGATCTTCTGTTGTCGATCAACGATGAACTGCGTTCGTTCGACGATGAACGACGGCGCGGCCGCTCGGTGGGGAGCGGCGCGCAGTTCAGGGGAGAATTTCATGCGTATGAAAATGCTCGGCGCGACGCGCCGGTCCGGGGGGCTGTTCGCTTCGGCGTCGCTCGCTGCGCTCGCCACGGCGATGCTGGCGACTGCGCCTGCGAACGCGCTTATCCCGCGCGATGATGTCGGCGCCGCCGGGGCCGTCGACGTCGACAATGTCTGGGCCGGCGTCGGCCAGATGTTCAATCTCCAACCGGCGCCCTATGTCGGCCTGTGCACGGGCTCGCTGGTCAACCCGCGCGCGATCATGTTCGCCGCGCACTGCGTCGACAACGCAGCCGACGAGTCCTACGGGGCGCTCACCGGCGGCATCGGCATCTCGTTCGGCTTCAATGTCGAAAACGATTTCCCGGGCGATCTGCAGCAATGGATCGGCGCAGGATACGCCTCGCAGCCGGACATCAATCTTTACAACGTCCTTCAGGTTCAAACGATCCTCAACGCGCCTCCGGGTAACTTCCCGCTCGGCGACGTGGCGATGGGCTCGTTCTCGGATCCTGTCTCGAACCTGCCGACATACGGCATGCTGTTCTCCCCGCTTGAGGGGCCGACGCATGGCGCGCTGGTCGGCTATGGGCGCACGGGCGACGGCTCGACGGGCGACTCGATCGGCATCGACTTCAAGCGTCGCGCCGGCGAGAACATGATCGACGGCCTGTTCACGCAGAACGACTACATCGCCGGCGTGTTCAACGTGCCGGGCGCCAGCTTCGAAGATCCGTCAGCGGAGATGCTGCTTTACCACGTCGACATGGACCGTCCCGACCGGACGCCTGGCGACTGCGTGCGCGGCGAGTTCTTCGGTCTCGGCTTCGGCAACGACATCGTCTGCTTCACCGGCGCGACGACTGATCCGCTGACCTGGGACCTTACGTCTGCGATCACCGTCAACGACCAGATCGACTGGTTCCCGGGCGACGCGCTGCCGAATGAGGCCGCGACGGCCGGCGGCGACTCCGGCGGCCCTCTATTTGCGGACGAAATCTATGAGCGCCCGCTGATCACCGGCGTGTTGAGCGGCGGCTGGGTTTCCGGCTTCTTCGATCCCAATGGCGGCTATGGCAGCGAAAGCTACTACACGCCGTTGTTCCTGTTCCGTGACTGGATCCAGACCAACAATCCGTATGTCTACGCCTCCGCGCGTCATGGCAGCCGGAACTGGAGCAATCCGAATCACTGGGTCCAGGACATGGATCCGAACTATTTCTACATCGACGCGCACGGCAATGTCCGCAACGGCGTGCCGAGCGATCCGGAACCGACGGCGGATGCTGATGGTCCGAAGTTCGGAACAGTCTTCGATCTGATCATCCCTGATGATGTTGAAGGCGACAATGGCGCTCCGGGTCCGCTCGATCCGCCTGCGGCCGCATCGGCCTCCATTGATGTCGGCTCGCTCACGACGGACTTCACCGCGTCCGTCGCCGCGCCCGCACACTGGAACCACCATTGGAGCGGCAATCCGACGACGCCGAGCCCGGCGGCTTCCGACGGCGCGCCGACAGGTCCGGGATCGACCGGTTTCGTGCCGAACAATGACTGGGGCACGTTTGGTTCGTGGACCGGTCCGGTCGACGGCGTCGCGCGTTTCTACGACGTCACGCTCGACAATATCGGCTCGACCCATCTCGACATGAATGTCGAGATCGATCGCTTGACGGTCGACGGCTATCTCAGCCGCCTGAACGTGCGTGACGGGTTCCAGTTGAACTCGCTGATCGCGGTCGACCAGAATCGCGGTCGCGTCGATGTGGACGGCGCCATCGCCACGCGCGAATACATGCTCGCGGGCGGCTTCCTGACGGGCGACGGCTCCATCACGGCGGATACCGTGTGGAACGTGAACGGCCTGATTTCCGCGGGCGGTCTGAGCAGCGTCGGCGAAATGACGATCAATGGCGACTACGTGCAAACGTCCGCCGGCGACATGCTGATCAATATCAGCCGTCATCGTCGTCACACGCACAGCGACCATATTCAGGTCAATGGCGACGCCAGCCTTGCCGGTCGAGCCATCGTCTCGCCGGTGAACCCGCAGAGCCAGCCGCGTTGGCGTGATGTCTACACCGTCCTGAGCGCCGACAATGTCGTCGGCAATTTCGACGATGTCGATCTGATCTTCGCCAACCCGACGCTATACGGCGAAAGCGTTGTGACGACCGACGGCGACGTCGAGATTCACATCGAAGCCCGCCGGCTCGGCCACATCTTCGGCCGCGGACACCACTTCCACTCGCTCGGCTCGTTGCTCGACCGTCTACGTTGGGGCGGACACTTCACGGATGTTGAAGACGTCTTTACCCTGATCGACAGTCAGAGCTTCGAATCGTTCGATGCGGCCATGTTCAGCCTGACGCCGCAAATGGCGTTCCAGCAGGCCAACACGGTGTTCAGCTTCCAGAACAGCTTCAACGGCCACCTCGCCGCCCGCAGCGCTGAGCTGCGCGCCGGCGTTCGCGGCGTGTCGAGCAACGGTCTGCGCGGCGCATTCGCATCGCGTGACCGGGCGACTGGATCAGCTGCGTTCCGCACGGAAGCCGGCGCGCCGACGCCGAACATGCTGGGCGAACGCTTCGGCATCTTCGTGTCGTCGCGCGGTTCGTTCGAAGACGCTCCGATGGGCGCGGAAACCGGGTTCGACTACGACCCGCATGCCGGCCTGACGGAATCCCAAGGCGACCTCGCCGTCGGCGCAGACTATCGCGTCAGCGACAATTTCGCCGTGGGCATGGCGCTGACCACCAGCCGGATGGACTTCAGCACCAACGGCATCACGCCGATTTCGAACGAAAGCGTTGGCGCGGCGGCATACGCCACGGCCTATGCGGACGGCGCTTATATCGACGGCTACTACGGCTTCGCCCGGCAGGACTTCGAGATGGAACGTCTCGCCACGCCGTCTCTGGGCAATCCGTCCGTCGCCTATGGCGCGCCTGAGGGCGACCAGATCATGGCCGGCTTGCGGTCCGGCTGGTCGTTCTCGCCGAGCGAAAACTTCGCAATCGGCCCGACGGCGAGCTTGAACTACACCCAGCTGCGTCTGGGCGCCTATGAAGAAGCCATGGGCGGTGACTTCAGCCTGATGATCGATGAGCGCGAGCTCACTTCAGTCTCGCTGGAAGCGGGAGCCGAGTTCCGGTTCACGCACGAGACGAGTTCGGGCGGCCGCTTCTCGGCCTTCGGCGACTTCGCGTTCGTGCGCGAACTCGGCGACAGCGCCGATACGGTGACTGCGGCCTTCGCCGCCGTTCCTGGTCAGCGTTTCAGCATCGAGCAGCTGCTGGACGACGATTGGGTGTCGGCCTCGGCCGGCGTGTCGTACTCGTTCTCGGACAATTTCCGGACGAGCTTCGAGGTCATGTCCGACTTCGATCGCGGCCCGCTCAACAGCCACTACGCCACGGTCGGTTTCGACTGGCGCTTCTAGTCACGTCCGCAAGTGCGAACGTGGAGAGCGGGGCTTCGGCCCCGCTCTTTTTTTGGCGGAAAGTCAAACGCTTCGCCGCAAGCCACTTGCGCCACGCCGCGCACGGCGCGAGTTTGCGCCAATGGACAGCCCGGCTCCGGATGGACAGCAAGACGCACGCACGCCGCTCGTTTCGCCCGATCTCGGCGAAGCCGGCCATGTCGTCGACGCGCTGATCCAGGAGCGTGCGATTCGCCTGCGCAAAACGCCGTTCTGGCCGATGGTGCGCGCTGTGCTCTACCCCATTCTCGGCTACCGAAAAGCCGTCGAGATGGCCGACCGCATCGCACCTTTGAGCGGCGATGAAACGATGCGCTTCGTGTCTGAGTTTCTCGACATGACGGCCGAAGTCGACGGCATTGAGAATGTGCCCGAGCAAGGCCCGTGCGTGATTGTCGCCAATCATCCCGGCGGCATCACGGATGGCGTCGTCTTGTGGGAAAAGCTGCTCGCGCGCAGGCCGGATCTCTGCTTCTTCGCCAATCGCGACGCGCTGCGCGTTTCGCCTGGCCTGGAATCGCTCGTTATTCCGGTCGAGTGGCGCGTCAATGAGCGCTCGCGTCAGCGCGCCCGCGACACGCTGCGCACCGCCATTGAGGCGTTCAAATCGGAGCGCTGCATCGTGATTTTCCCCGCCGGCGCGATGGCTGAGTTTTCCTGGCTGCAGCGCGGCCTGCGCGAACGCCCCTGGGCGGTGACGGCGGTCAGCCTGGCGCGCAAATTTGGAACACCCGTCATTCCGCTCGGCGTACGCTCGCGCATGTCGTTCTGGTTTTACGCGTTCTCGCAGGTCTCGGAGGAGCTGCGGAACATGACCGTGTTCCACGAGCTGCTCGCCAAAAAGGGCGCGAACTACGAACTCGCTTTCGGTGCGCCGATCGATCCGGCCACCCTGCCCAAGAGCGAGGTCGAGGCGACCCACATTCTGCGGACAACTTGCGAAGAGCTCGCCTGGCCGCCGGAATAGCGGGCCGGCCGCCTAAACGATTCGCTCGACCAGCTTGGCCTTGATGTCGGCGATGGCTTCGGCGGGGTTCAGCCCCTTCGGACAAACCTGCGCGCAGTTCATGATCGTGTGGCAGCGATAGAGCTTGAACGGGTCTTCGAGCGCATCAAGACGCTCGCCCGTGGCTTCATCGCGACTGTCCTTGATCCAGCGACTGGCCTGCAGGAGCGCGGCGGGACCGAGATATTTATTGCCGTTCCACCAATAGCTCGGACACGAGGTCGTGCAGCACGCGCACAAGATGCACTCGTAAAGGCCGTCGAGGTCCTTTCGGTCGTCCTCTGATTGCAGCCATTCGCGCTGCGGCTCAGGCGTCTTGGTCTGGAGATAAGGCTCTACATAAGAATGCTGGGCGTAGAACGCTGAAAGGTCGGGCACGAGGTCCTTCACGACGGGCATGCTCGGCAGCGGCGAGATGGTGATCGCGCCGGAAAAATCGTCCCAGCCTTTAGTGCACGCGATTGTGTTGCGTCCGCCGACATTCATCGCACACGAGCCGCAAACGCCCTCGCGGCATGAACGCCGGAAAGTCAGTGTCGGATCGATTTCGTTTTTGATGGCGATGAGCGCGTCCAGCACCATGGGACCGCACTTATCGACATCGACGTAATAAGTGTCCCAGCGCGGATTGCCGTCCTCTTCCGGGTCAAAGCGATAGATCTTGAAGGTCCTGAGATTCTTGGCGCCTTCCGGCTTGGGCCATGTCTTGCCCTGTTTGACCTGGGAGTTTTTCGGAAGCGTAAGCTGGACCATGAACGGCGCACCTCTGATGACGGACGCGCCGCCGTCGCGGCGCGCCTTTGGCCCTAACCTATCGGAGATCGCCGCGAGGGAAAGTCCGCAAACGCGACAGCGCGCCGCAGCCTAGTCGCAATATCCCGTGCTGCGCAGAGTATCGTAGTTCGCGCGCCGCTGATCGAGCTGTTCCTGCAAGTGATCAACGCGCGACTGGCGCTCCTCGATGGACATTTCCCCATCCGCATTCAGGACAACGAGCCCGGCCGAGGCGTCGATTTCAGCCTGATGCGAGGCCATCTCCACTTCGATCTCAGCGATTTCCTCGCTCATATCCTCACACATCGTGCAGGCTTCAGCGCGAATCTCGGTCTCGCAATGCTGGGCGTAAGCGTCGTTCGCAGCGGTGCAGTCATTGCGCGCCTGAGAGAGCTGCGGCGCTGCGACCTGTGACCACCATTGCTCGGCGATCTGATCGCATTGCGCCGCGACCTCGGACGGATCGACCTGGGCGCAGGCGCGCCAGCCGTGCTCGGCCTCGCATTGTTGACGCCAGCGCTGGGCGCAATCGGCGCGGATTTCATCTTGCTGCCCGCGCGCACGGCCCGTCAGCGGACCAACTGCGGCCGAGCAGTCATAAGGCAGCACCATTTCCACACAGGTGCAGCTCGGCTCACGCGCGCCCGGAGAATCTTGCGCCGCCGCGGCAGTGGCCGACAGCGACAATACGACTAGCGAAACCATCACACGCATTCGATCACCTTTGTTCTACGGCGCATGGCCGGTCAGCGCGCCAAACGCACGCGCTCCGGGCCGTCGCCGTCGACGATATCGACCCCGCAATCGGTCGTTCCGCCCAGTTCCCCTGTTCCGGGCAGGACGAAATCCAAATGAACGCCGCGTCTTTGCACAGCGAAACAGGATGGGTTGGCGACTTCTGGATTGGCGAAATAGCTGTAACAGACGACGTCGTCCACCAGCCACCAGATCCCGACATGCGCCTCATCCGCCAGCAAATCATATAAATCGCCGTCAGACGTCGTGCGTTCGGCCCACGGCGATCCGTCAGGGTAACAGCCATGCAGCTCGGCGTCGTTCAGCTCACGCAGTATCGCTTCACGGTCCAGACGCTCGGCGCGTTCATCCGAACCGGCCTGCGCAAAAGCGGAACCTCCGCCCAACGCAAGAATTGCTGCGAGGCAAAGCCCTTTCAACGTTCGCCTCTTCATGAGCGAGCGAGCCTTCAGCATAACAATCCGTTCAGCCCTTCGGGTCGGGCTCGCCCGTCTCATCGCTGGCCGGCGCTTCCGGCGCAGCCGGCGCGCCCGGCGCGCTGGTCGGCGTCGGAGAGCGTGCAGGCTCCCCCGTCACGACGCGGCTCGAACAATCCGTCGACGCAACGAGCCGGTCGCCTTCAGACTGCAGATGGAAATCAAGGTGAGAGCCGACACGGTAGACGCGGAAGCAATCCTCCGAAGGCGTCCCCTCTTGATACGGATAGGTGTAGCAGACCCGGTCGGCGTTGACCGACCAGCGGCCGGACTGAACATTATCGTTGAGAAGGTCGAAAACCATCCCGTTCGAAGAGGTCAGCTCACCCCATTGACTGCCGTCGGTGAAACATCCGAACAGGCTTTGATCCTCGAGCGCGTCACGAAGAGAGGCGTCGCGCAACAGACCCGGCGCGCCAGGCGACGGGCCCTCCGCGACAGTGGTTTCAACGGGCGCAGCTTCCGGAGCCGCGGCCTCTTCGACTGGCGGCGCGGTGGGCGCGGCTGTGGGAGGCGCAACTTCGTCGCTCACGCCGGGCTTGGAGCCTGTGTCGACGTCCTCTTCCGCGACAACCGGCACGATCGGCTCGACCGGCTCATAGTCCGTCAGCACTTCCGAGCGCGGGCGGACCGGTCCGGAAAACTCGTCCTCAACGGCTTCGACGTCGGTTTCTGCAGCGGGAGCTTTTGCGTCCGTCTCTCCTGGCGCCGCGGCGTCCTCGGTGAATTCGTCGTCAGCAGTTCCGAACGCCAGGGCCGGCGCCGCTGCAAAGATGAGAACGGTTGCGGAAATAGAGGCGAGAACGGGTCGCATCGAAGCTCCTCTATACGGGGCGTTCGTGCGCGACGGGGGGTCGTCGGCGCTTCGCCGCCCGAACAGGCTGCCTGCCACAGTCAAGGGAAAAGCGCGAGCGCTTTCCTCACCGCAAGGGATAACGCCGGAAATGACGCAAAAATGTGGCGATGACGGCAGGCTGCGACGTTTGCGACGAATGGACCAGGCGCCGAGTCGTCAGACATCGGCGGCGAACACGATGAGATAGCCGTTGAGGTCTCGCACGCCCAACTCTCGCAAGCCGTAAGCCTGCGTCTCGGGCCCCCACGAAACGACCGCGCGATGGCCGACCCTATCGGCCATCTCGTCAACGTCGTCGACAAAGACATAGATCAGCCCGCTGAAACCAGCTTTCGGCGCGTCATCCAGCGCATGCGAAAAAAACCAGATGCGCCCCTCGCCCAGCGCAACTTCGGCCCAGATCTCAACGCCGTCGTCATCTGAATAGGCGCCGGATTTTCTGAAGCCGAAAACATCGACATAGAACGAAATCGCGGCTGCGAGGTCAGGCGCATAAAGGCTTGGCGTGACCGGCGAGCGCGCAGGCGATCTAGACGGATTGCTCATCGCCGCCGCCTCATGGATCCGGAGGCGCGCCGAATGCGATGTCCGGGATCAGATCGAGGTCGTCGACCTCCATCACATTTTCCGCGCGCGCGACGATTTCGCGGGTCTCCGCGTCGATCGCGATAACGGCGTTGCGCCGGGGAAGCGCGGCATAGACCACGCCGTCACGCGCGTTCACAGCAAGATTCAAAGCGCCCGATTCAAGTTCGAATGAGCCAATCTCTGAACCGTCTTCGAGGGAAAATACGCCGATGTCGGAATCGGCGAGCCGCGAAATCCAGATCTCGCTGCGGCTTTCGATGAGCGCGACAGCGATGGGAAAGCGACCGCCTGCGTGGGCGCACCATGTTTGCGTAAACGATTCCAGGTCGATGCGGCAGAACCGGCCGTCACCGCCATTGGCGACTATGGCGGCCAGGCCATCGCTCGTCACAGACAAGCCTTCTGCGCCAGCGCCGGCTTCAAAGCTCTCGACCTCGCCGCCGGTCAGCGAAATGCGGTGAAGGACGCCGCTATCCGGACTCGCCCCGATCAAAGCCTCGCCGTTCGGGTGGAGAACGAGCTTGTGAATGTCCGTGCCCGTCTCAAATCGTCGCGTGACGCTCCAGTTGTCGCTGTCCAGCTCGATTACGGCGCGCTCCGCTTCGCACGTCACCCAGACGCGGCGCGCTTGCGCATCGGCGGCCGCGCCATGTGGACGCTCGCAATCGTTCAGCGCCAGCGCCTCGCGCGCGCCGCTTACGAGATCCAAAATCACCAGCCCTTCGCTTTCGCGCGACAGGAACGGCGGTCTGCGGGTCACCGGCTCTGCGTGCGGACGCGGATAGATTCCCAGAAGCGGAACGACCGCGACGCGTCCGTCCTGCGAGGCGGAAATTTCGTGCGGCCCCTCGCCCGCCGCTAATCGTCCGCGCTCTTCCAGCGTGGTCGGATCGAGCAGAACGACCTCCCCGGACGAGCGCGCGACGGCGGCGAGCACCGGTTCAATCGGCATGAAATCTTCTTGAGCGGCGCGATAAATGTCCGCGCCGCCATCACCCGGTCGGGCGCTGGTGAACGTTACGGCGCCGTCATCGACCCAGCGGGCCATCAGATCGCTTTGATCGCTGTTGAGGCGCGACAGCGGGATGGCGGGGGTCCAGGCGTCGTTGATCAAGCGGCTGAAGAATAAATCTCCGGGATTGCCGCGGTTCGAAACGCGAGACGAAGCTTCAACAATCAGCGTATCGCCGTCGGGACTGACGCCGACATTCCATTCACCAAGGGCGCTGTTTATCTGTGGACCGACATTTTCGACGCGCCAGGCGCCTTCGGCATCGAGCGGCGTGGCCACGTATATGTCGCCCTGACCGAGCCCGCCGTCTCTGTCGGACGCGAAATACAGGCTCCCATCGGAGGCGAATGACGGGCTGTATTCGCGAGCTTGTGAGTTTACGGGCTCCGGCAAGCGAACCGCGTCCGCCCATTCGCCGTCCTCGCGCCGCGCACACCAAATGTCGGGATCACCGGCGTCACTCGCACCGTCTTGAGGTCGTGTCGACACCCAGCACAGCCGATCTGCTGCACGGTCATATGCCGGGTCGCTGTCGTCGAACGCTGAGGCAATGGGAGCGTCCAGTGCGCGCCAGCCATCCGCTTCGCCCGCGTCAAGCAACCAGAGGCTCGATCGACCTGAGCCGCCCCACTCGCCCTCCTGGCGTACAAGCACCGTTCCGAGCGGCGTTTCGACGGCGCCGTATTCAACGCCGTCAGTGCTGAACGCTTCCAGCTCAGGCGCCTGAGCGAAGGCCGAGCTTTCGGCCTGCGCCGCTAATCCAAGCGCTGCAATCGCTGCAAAAATCCGCATCAAAGCCGCTCCGCACCTGCCTGGCTTCAATGTTGGCATGCAGGTCGGACGGCGCGCGTATTAACAATCGTTTGGAAAGATAACGCTTGCGCGAGCGGGCGCTTTTTCGACGGTCAGTACACGCGCGCTTTGGGCTCGATATACTCAATGTCGTTGGAAAGCGTGTAGGCGTGGACCGGGCGGTAATCGAGGCGCACTTCGCCCGTTTCCGTCACCCAGGCGAGCGTGTGCTTCATCCAGTTCTGATCGTCGCGCTCTTTGAAATCCTCGCGCGCATGCGCGCCCCGGCTTTCCTCACGATTGACGGCGGAGTTCACGGTCGCCGCCGCATTTGCGAGCAGATTGTCGAGTTCGAGTGTCTCAACGAGATCCGTGTTCCAGATCATGCCGCGATCGGAGACCTTGATGTCGGGCAGGCGGGAGAAGGCTTGCGCAATGCGCGAGGCGCCTTCGGACATCACCTCGCCGGTTCGGAAGACGGCGCAGTTTTCCTGCATGGCGCGCTGCATTTCGAGGCGCAGCTCGGCCGTGCTCGTGGCGCCGTCGGCGCTGCGGAACTTGTCGAAGCGCGCGAGATGGCCGTCCGACATGACGCTCGTGATTTCGGGCTGGCTGGTGCCGGCTTCGGTGGTTTCGCCGACGCGGATGCCGGCGGCGCGGCCGAACACGACCAGGTCGATGAGCGAGTTTGAACCCAAACGGTTGGCGCCGTGCACGGAGACGCAAGCCGCCTCTCCGACGGCCATCAGGCCCGGCACGACATGGTCGGGATCGTCGCCCTTCTTAGTGACCACTTCGCCGAAGAAGTTCGTCGGTATGCCGCCCATATTATAGTGCACGGTCGGCAGGACCGGGATCGGCGCGCGCGTGACGTCAACGCCGGCGAAGACTTTCGCGCTCTCGGAAATGCCCGGCAGGCGTTGCGCGAGAATCGACGGATCAAGATGGTCCAGATGCAGAAAGATGTGGTCCTTATTCGGACCAACGCCGCGGCCTTCGCGAATCTCGATCGTCATCGCGCGCGAGACGACGTCGCGCGAGGCGAGATCCTTGGCTGACGGCGCATGCCGCTCCATGAAGCGCTCGCCCTCTGAATTGGTCAGATAGCCGCCCTCGCCGCGCGCGCCTTCGGTGATGAGCACGCCGGCGCCGTAGACGCCCGTCGGATGGAACTGCACGAACTCCATGTCCTGAAGCGGCAGGCCGGCGCGTGTGACCATGGCGTTGCCGTCGCCGGTGCAGGTATGCGCCGAGGTGCAGGAGAAATAGGTCCGGCCATAGCCGCCCGTCGCAAGGATCGTCTTTTGCGCGCGGAAGCGGTGCAGCGTGCCGTCATCGAGCTTCCAGGCCGTGACGCCTCGACAAGCGCCTTCCTCGTCCATCAGGAGGTCGAGCGCGAAATACTCGATGAAGAACTCGACATCGTATTTCAGCGACTGGCCATAGAGCGTGTGCAGAATGGCGTGGCCCGTGCGGTCAGCGGCCGCGCAGGTGCGCTGGATGGGAGCTTCGCCGTAATTCTTGGTCATGCCGCCAAAGGCGCGCTGATAGATCTTGCCGTCTTCCGTGCGCGAGAACGGCACGCCCCAATGTTCCAGTTCGTACACGGCGTCGGGCGCATGGCGGCAGAGATATTCAATCGCATCCTGATCGCCGAGCCAGTCCGACCCCTTCACGGTGTCGTACATGTGCCAGCGCCAGTCATCCTCGCCCATATTGCCGAGCGACGCCGAGATGCCGCCTTGCGCGGCCACCGTGTGCGAGCGCGTTGGAAAAACCTTGGTGACGCAGGCCGTTTTCAGCCCCGCCTGCGCACAGCCCAGGGCCGCGCGCAGCCCCGAGCCGCCCGCGCCGACGACGACGACGTCAAAAGTGTGGTCGGTCCACTGATAGTCAGCCATTTCGCAAGCAGGCTCCGCGCGTGTGTTCGGGACTAAGCCGCGAACGCGACTTTGAGGATGGAGAACGCCGCCGCCGCCCAGAGCGCGGCTGCAACGAAGGTGTTGAGCAGGAGGAGCAAAGCGCGCGTTCCATGTCGCGCGATATAGTCCTCGATGACGACCTGAAGGCCCAGGCGCATGTGGTAAAAGGCGGCCGAGACCAGGAGCAGCATCGCAATCGCGTTATGCGTCTGGGACAGCCATTCAGCGCCCGTCTCATAGCCGCCGCGATAATGCGCGACGAGCGACCACAAGAACCAGGGCACGAGCAGCACCAGCGCAATCGCGGTGACGCGCTGTTTGACGAAATGCGACGTGCCTTCCTTGGCTGATCCCAACCCGGTCGCCGTCTTGAGCGGCGTGCGCAGCGGCGCGCTCATGAGCGTCTCCTCACGATCCGATGAACATGGCGCCGAGCCAGATCGCGGCGGTCGCGACGGCGGCGAAAAGCATCGTGGCCCAGCCGGTCGCGCTCGCAACCTGGGGCGAAAAGCCCTTGCCGGCGTCCCAGAACAGGTGACGCACGCCATTGGCCAAATGATAGGTCAGCGCCGCGGTGAACCCGACCATGACGATGACGCCGATCGGTCCGAGCAGCAGCGCCTCGACATTTGCGAACGCTTCAGGTCCCGACGCTAGCGCGATAAGCCAAGCCGTCACGACGATGGCGCCGACATAGAGCGCAACGCCGGTCATGCGGTGCAGGATCGAGGTGAGCATTGTGACATGCCACCGCCAAACCTGGAGATGTGGCGATAGCGGACGCGAATCACGCGCGTTTGCGGACATGGGGGGCGTCCTTGCAGCCTCTAGAGATACGCCGGACGCAGGCCGCGTCCGCGTGCGCCGAACCGTAAGCGCGTGCTGCGCCGCGTCAAGGCGCACGGGAACGCTGCGACGCTTGCGCGCGTTGATCTGGGGCCATGCCCAACCACGAGGCCCTGCTATGTCTATGAAATTCAAGCTCGCCGCATCCGCTCTCGCGATGATGGCGCTGACGGCTGCGCCGCACACCATCGCCCAGGACGCCAATTTCGACGAACTCGGCCCTGAGATGGAAACCGCAGGCCGGCCGGACACGAATGACGCCGCCGAAGCCGCTCCGACGGAGCCTATGCTTGATGCAGGCGATGACAGCTTCGCGGAAGAACTGCCGGATATCGTTTATGACGAGGCTCCGCCCGTCGATGAGCCGGAAACGGCCGAAGACGAGACCGCCGATCCTGATAGCGAGGCTGACGCAGACGCTGATACGCTCGCGGACGAAGACGAACCGCCGACGGAATAAGCCGAGCGCGCCAGCCATCTCGCTGCATCCTGCGGTCGACCGAAAATTCGCGCAGAGATTGCAGCGGGCGGACGGCACGTCGTACATCCACCTCTTCACGGGGTGAATGTCATGACCGATACGAGCAGAGCAGTCGTCATCACCGGCGCGTCGACAGGTATCGGCGAAGCCAGCGTGGAAGCGCTTGCAAACGCGGGGTTCCACGTCTTCGCGGGCGTGCGCAAGCAAGCCGACGCCGACCGATTGCGCCAGCAATTCGGCGACAAGGTCACGCCGCTGACGATGGAAGTCACAGACGCCGCAAGCTTGAGCGCGGCTGCGGGCGCAGTGCGTGAGCGGCTCGGCGGACATACGCTGAAGGGCCTGTTCTGCAATGCCGGCATCGCCGTCTCCGGACCTCTGATGCATATTCCGGTCGAAAAGTTCGAACATCAGATCGACGTCAACCTGACCGGCGTTCTGCGCACTGTGCAAGCCTTCGCGCCCCTGCTCGGCGCTGATGAATCGCTCAGCGGGGCGCCCGGACGCATCGCGGTTACGTCTTCCGTCGCCGGCAAGAGCGGCGCGCCCTTTCTCGGGCCGTACGCCGCCTCTAAGCACGGGCTTGAGGGCATGTCCGAAAGCCTCAGGCGCGAACTGATGATGTACGGTGTCGACGTCGCCATCATCGCGCCCGGCGCCATCAAAACGCCTATCTGGGACAAGGCCGAAACCGAAGATGTCGCACAATATGCGCAAACCGATTTCGTCGGCCCCCTGACCCGCATCCAGTCCTACATGCTGAAAATGGGCGCCGCTGGTCTGCCCGCTTCAAAAGTCGCCGAGAAAGTCGTGCACGCCATGACGGCCGCCAAGCCGAAGCTTCGCTACGCCATCGTACCGAATCCGCTCGAATATTTCATGCAGGTCCACGTCCTGCCGCGTCGGATGGTCGATAAGATCGTCGCCAAGCGCTTGGGGCTGACGCAGAGCTGAGCCTAAACTTTCATCGCAGCGCGATTGTGTTCGCCGGCTCGGGCGCAGAAACTGGCTCAACCAGTTCCGCCCGCTTCGCCGGAGACCTTCATGTTTCGCAAGACCCTCGCCGCGCTGGCCGCCGTCATACTCGCTACGGCGCCTGCGCTCGCCGACGCCGCTGACGACCTTGCAGCGTTGATTGACGAAATCCGCGCTTTCGACATCGCAGAAAGCCCCTATCTCGCGGCCCGCGAGGGCGACCGCGAAGCCATGGCCCGCCTGCCCGACGTTTCACGCGAGACCGAAGCACGACGCAATGAAGCCCATGTCGCGTTTCGCGAGCGCGCCACCGCCATCCCGGAAGGCGAGCTTGGCGACCAGGACGTCGTCTCGCGCGGGCTCCTGCTCTACATGCTCGACGATCGCATCCGCTCCTTCGAATTCGACGAGTCGCGCATCCCGTTCCTGAACGACTCAGGGTTTTTCGACGAGCTCGCTTACGTCGCGCGCTCAACGCCTATCCGCAACGCAGCCGACGCAGACGCTCAGATCGCGCGGCTCAACGCCCTGCCCGATTATTTTG
>JAUIEH010000362.1 GCA_030428405.1 Alphaproteobacteria bacterium | reverse complement strand
CTTGCCAGACCGACCTCTTGCCGGAACTCTCCGGCCTCGCTCCGATCGCTGAGAAGCTCTCAAATATCGACGGCGCGGGCGTGGTCACGCTGGATAAGGCCGACATCGTGCGCCACCCGCTCGTGGCGAGCGTGCTCGAAGTGCTCTGAGGATTAGAAGCTAAGACGCAAGCGACATGAAATCGGCCGTGCGCGTGACGAGACCGCCTCGTCCGCGCGCGGCCTTTTTCATAAGACCTCGTCGAGATCCTCGGAGATGACCGAAATCTCGATGGCGTAAGAGGTCTCGCCTTCGTCGATGACTTTTTGAACCACGCCGAGACATTCGGGTCCGAGATAAAGCTCGGCGCACTCGTCAGCGCGCTGACGCAGCTGCACGACGATCTCGGGATTCAGCTTCGTGCGCAGAAAGCTCTGCACTTTCCGGGCTTCTTCGGCGGTGACGTGAGCGCCCAACGGAAATCTCCTTCGCGAAATTCGGCGCGACCCTAGCGCGTTCGCTCGCGCACGCGAAGCCGCATCGGACGCTTACGCGTCGTCTTCTATGGATTGGTCCATGCGCTTGGCCGGCGCAGGCTTGCACGGGCCGGCGACAGGCACGGCGGGAACGCCGGCGACGGTGCAGCGCGGCGGCACCGGCTTCAACACGACAGAACCGGCCGCAATCTTGGCGTCGTCGCCGACATGGATGGCGCCGAGCACTTTGGCGCCGGCGCCGATCAGCACGCGCGCGCCGATCTTGGGGTGACGATCACCGCCCTTCACGCCCGTGCCGCCCAGCGTCACTTCGTGCAGGAACGAACAATCATCGCCCACAACGGCCGTTTCGCCGATCACGATGGACGTGGCGTGGTCCATCATGACGCCGCTGCCGATTCGCGCGGCGGGATGGATGTCGACGCCGAACCTGTTGGAGGCGCGCCCCTGCAGCTCATAAGCGAGCCCGTCGCGGCCTTCATTCCAGAGCCAGTGGCTGACGCGATAGGTCTGCAGCGCGTGAAAGCCTTTGAAATTCAGCATTGGCTGCAACAGCGTGTGGCAGGCCGCATCACGCTCCAAGACAGCCAGAATATCGGCGCGCGCCGCGTCGAGAATGGCGGGATCGGCCTGATAGGCGGAGCCGCACAAGGAGCGCAGCGTCGCGATCGGCAGGCGCTCGTCGGCGAGCTGATTAGCGAGCTGAAACGCCAGCGCGCGCGCAAAATTCGGCTGCGCGAGGATTGCGGCCTCAAGGCCAGGGCGCAAAAGCGCTTCGCGTCCGGCGAGGTCTTCGGCTTCGACGCTTAACCGGTCCCAGACATCATCGCTTGCCGGATCTTGCGCTGCGCTCGGCGCCGGTGCGGCTTCTGGATTGCTCATGGGGTCTCTCCGCCACCCAGGATCATGGCGCGCGCGAGCGCGGGTTCAATATCGCCTTCCACCGCCATGTGGTGAGCGCGCAAGAGCATCGCCACCGTTATCGCGTCAGTAATTTCGCCTTGGATCGCCATTCGCAGAGCGGTTTTGAACGGAAGTCGCCGAATTTCAAGGGATTCGTCTTCGTCCGGATGCGGCGCGCCCTGCGTCAAATCCATCGCGAGATAACCGATCGCCTGCTCGTCGCTCACGCTGTTGGAGAGGTCCATGCGCAATATTTCGCGCCAGGCGCCGGCTTGCAGGCCGGTTTCCTCGGACAGCTCGCGGCGGGCCTCTTCAACAGGATCGCCGCCGAGTCGACCGCCGCCCTCCGGCAGCTCCCAGCTGTAGCAATCGAGCGCGAAGCGCCACTGCCCCACAAGCACGGTGTCGCCATTGGAGAAAAGCGGCAGCACGCCGAGCGCGACATTCTTAAAGCCGACGACGCCGTAAATGCCGTCGCCGCCGCCCGGCGTGACGACCTCATGCTCGCGCACCGCAATCCAGGGATTGTCATAGATGCTGCGCGAGGTTTTCACCGTCCAGGGGTTTTTCCGTCGCGTGCAGACTTGATCGCGCATGGCTCGCTCCCTGTGGTCTCTATTCCGCCGGCTGCGCAGCCGCATCACGACGCGCAGCCCGCGCGGCCCGCCGCTCGGCTCTGCGCACGCTGCGCCGGGTCATGAAGGCGAAGGCGGCCGGGGCGAACACGAGCGCCAGGATCGCAGATCCGACAACGCCGCCGGTGATCGCCGACGATAAGGGCTGCCAGAACGACTCGCCCATGATCAAAAGCGGCGTGAAGCCGCCGACCGTCGTCAGCGTCGTCGCCATGATATGGCGCGTCGATTCAATCGTCGTTTTCGCTATGGCGTTCACATCGCCCGTCAGCGCTTGCTCATCAGCGCGCAAAGCGGACAACACGACAATGGTCGAGTTGATGGCGAGACCGACCAGCCCCATCGAACCGACAATGGCGGTGAAGCCGGCCGGCTCGTCGAACAGCCAGACACCGAACAGCGCCAGACCGACCGACTGGAAGCCGACGATCGCGACCACGCCGGCATAGGCGAAACTGTTGAACGCCAGCACCAGCGCGCCCAACATCAAAATGAGCAGCGGCACCGCGACGCCGACAAGTTCGGTGACGGTCTCGCCGCGTTCTTCGGCCTCGCCGCCAAATTCGAGCCGGTAGCCTTCCGGCAAAGCGAAATCGCTCGCAGCGAGACGTTCCTGGAAATTCGTCAAAGCGCCCGCGGGCATAGTGAACGGATCAAGGAAGGCGTAAATCCGGTTCACCCGCTCGCCATTGCGCCGTGTAATGATGGAAATTTGCGGTTCGAGCGTAATTTCGCCAAGCGCGCCGACGGGGGCGCCGATGCCGCCCTGACCGTCCGGCAGAAGCTGGCCGCGCACGCTGTCGAGCGATGAACGCGCTTCTTCATCGATCATCACGCGGATCGGCAGGGACTCCACGCCCTCCACGAGCGCGCCGCCGAAGGCTCCGTCGAAATCGGCGCGCAGACCGCCGGCGAGTTCAGCAAGCCTGCGCCCGGCGAGATTGGCCGCACTCTCATCCGCGCTGATCCGCGCAACCGGCGCGCCAAGCTGCACGCCCGCCGTCGTGAACGTCACATTCGGCGTCTGCGTGAGCAACAAACGCAGATCATCTCCCAGACGGCTCAGCACACGAACATCCGGCCCGGTCAAGCGCAGCTCGATGGGCGCATCGACGGGCGGGCCCTGCTCGTAAGGCAGCGCAAGGAAACGCGCGTCCGGGAATTGCCGCGGTCCATCGCGCTGAAGCTCGACCGCGATGCGATGGGTGTCCTCCGCTGAGCGCGTGCGCACCCAGGCCGAAGCGTAGCCTGGATCGTTCGAGGTCACGCCTATGGCGTTGTAGTAAGTGCGCGGCGGCGCTTCGCCGATGACCCAATTGACCTCCACAACGCCGTCATAGGAGCGGATCAGCTCGGTCGCGCGCTCCACCGTTTCGCGGGTTTGCTCGATCGACATATTCTGGGGCAGCGCCAGCTCGACCTGAAACACGTCTCTGTCCGTTGGCGGAAAAAACTGCACAGGCAAAGTCGAGGCGAG
>JAUIEH010000004.1 GCA_030428405.1 Alphaproteobacteria bacterium | reverse complement strand
GCTGTCGACGGTACGGCGCCGCAGGCGGCTCTCTTCCATGAGACCCGCGACGGCCACGACTATGTCCTGGCCATGATCAATCCGCCGGCCGAACTGTCGGAAAACGCGCCGCGCCGCCCGCGCGAGGCCGTCTTCGTCATCGACAATTCGGGCTCCATGGCCGGCCAGTCCATCGCTCAGGCGCGCCAGGCGCTTTTACTGGCGCTGGAACGTCTTGAGCCGGGCGATACGTTCAACGTCATCCGCTTTGACGACACGATGGAGATGGTGTTCCCGGCCTCGGTTCCGGCGAGCACGGAGAATGTCGCGCGGGCGGTGCGCTTCGTCGCAGCCCTGACGGCGGACGGCGGCACGGAGATGCTGCCGGCCCTGCAAGCCGCGCTCATAGATGCGGATGCGAGCGATTTGTCGCGCGTGCGTCAGGTCGTGTTCCTCACGGACGGCGCCATCGGCAATGAGGCGCAACTCTTCACCGCGATCGACCGCGGACTGGGGCGCTCGCGTCTCTTCACGGTCGGCATCGGTTCTGCGCCGAACTCCTATTTTATGACGCGCGCAGCCCGTCTCGGCCGAGGCACGTTCACCCATATCGGCGACGTCAATGAGGTCGCCGAGGAAATGGCCGAACTGTTCCAGGCGCTCGAACGTCCGGTGATGACGGATATCGAAGCGCTCTTCCCGCGCAGCGCGCAGGCCGAGTACTGGCCCAATCCGTTGCCGGACCTTTATTTCGGCGAGCCCATCGTCATTGCGGCGCGCGTCGAGGACATGAGCGGCGTCATTCGTCTCGACGGCGTGCTCGCCGGTCGCGGATGGTCGGCCGAGCTGGACCTCAGCGAAGCCGGCGAAGGCGCAGGCGTCTCGACCTTGTGGGCGCGCGCGCGCATCGCCGCGATCGAAGAGCGCCGCTTCACCGGCGCCAGTCCGCAGACGATCGATCAGGACGTGCTCGCCACCGCGTTGGAGTTCTCGCTTGTCTCTCGCCTGACCAGCCTGGTCGCGGTCGACCGCACGCCCGTGCGCCCGGCCAATATGCATGTCGAGACGCGCGCCGTGCCGACCATGCTGCCGGACGGCTGGGACTTCGACGCGGTGTTCGGCGAAAACGTCCAGCCATTCGAGCGTGAAGCAGCGCTCGATCAGAACCGGTTTGCGCAATTGCGCGCCAGCGACGGCCCCGTCGAGGTTCAAAACGGCCCGGACGGTCTGCCCCTGCCGCAAGGCGGCACGCTGGCCCAGCTGAAAATCGGCCTCGGCCTGATATTGATGCTGACGGGTCTGGCGCTCGGCTTCGGCTTCAGAGCCCGCAGCCGACGCATTGACGGCGAGCAGGCCTGATGGCCGACGGCGTCACCGCCTCAAAAAGCGCTCCGGCCCTCTTCCGCATTCGGAGGAGGGCCGGGACCGCTTTCGCGCCGCGGCGAAGTGCTGTGGGGGGGTATGCTCTTGCCGCTTGTCTGACCGTGTTCGGATTCGTGTTGTTCGTCCAGGGAAGTTTTATCCCGGCCAAGGCGGTTGTCGCCCAATTTCTCCTGGAACGGGCCTGGGAACGAGCGCTGGAAGGCGAAACGGCGCCGCGCGCCTGGCCTTGGGCGGATAGCTGGCCGGTCGCGTCTGTCAGCTTCCCGCGCACGGGCGAACGCCAAATCGTGCTGGCTGAAGCCGGCGGCGAAGCGATGGCGTTCGGTCCCGCTCATCTCAGCCGTTCAGCGCGTCCGGGCGCGCCAGGCGTCGCCGTCTTCGCGGCCCATCGCGACACGCATTTCCGGATGCTCCAGCATGTCGAGACCGGCGAGCGCATTCTCGTTCAGAGTCCGGACGGCGCCGAATACGCCTATATCGTCACCGGCATGGAAGTGGTGCGCCATGACCGCTCCGGCATCATTGTCGATGGCGGGCCGGCAAGATTAGCTCTGGTGACGTGTTATCCGTTCAACCAGACCACGCCCGGCCCCTTGCGCTATGTCGTGTGGGCCGAGCTGGAGCTTGCCGCAGGCGCGTAATGCTCAATCAATGCCGGCTCGCGTCACGACGCGAAACTCGCCTTGGCGCGCCGCCGACTTATATCCAGGCTCGACACGTCTCATAACGCCGCCAGAACGAACGGAGAGCCACTTGTTGAAACGTTTCACCGCCGCACTCACCACATTCGGCGCACTCGTCTTGTCCGCATGCGTCCTGCCGCCGGTCAATCGCGAGGCGGACGGTCCGCTGCCGACGGCGGAGAATGTCGATGTCGAGCGCTATCTCGGTCTCTGGCACGAAATTGCGCGCTATGACCACGGCTTTGAGCGCGGCTGTCTCAACGTGACCGCGGAATATGCGCGCCGCGATGACGGGCTCATCGAAGTGGTCAATACGTGCCGGGACGAAAATGGCGAGCCGACTGATGTGGCGCGCGGCCGCGCCCGAATTGTCGACGCCGAGACCAATGCGCAGCTCGAGGTTTCCTTCTTCGGACCGTTCTGGGGCGATTACTGGATCATCGATGTCGCAGACGATTATTCCTGGTCGCTGGTCGGCGAGCCGTCGGGCCGGTTTTTATGGATCCTCGCGCGCACCGAGCGCCTGCCCGAAGACGTGCTCGCTGCGCGGCTGAGCCAGCTCCAAGCGCTCGGCTATGACACCGATGAGCTAATTTACCCTTATACAGAAGAAAGCGACTAATCCGCGGGCTCATGCGAAGGCGCGCGTTACGAGCGCATGCGCGCCCGCGCCTGGGCCGGCGCATTCCCCGGCAGGGCTGATGCAAACACGCCGGCGCTGCGCAGGACGGGCTTGCTCAGTCCGCGCAGCAAGGGCTTGTCGGGCAAGCGCAGAGCTTTGCGCAATTCATCCGGCAAAAGACCAATCGCTGCGTGCACGATGAGCGGCTGGCCTGGTCTGCCCGCCGGACCGAAGGGCGAGACGCGCGCGATCAGCGTCAGGAACTCGTCCAATATCGGATGCGGCTCCAGGCTCTGCGTCCAGTCTTCAAGCATGGCGTCCATCTTGGCGGCTGAGCGCGGCGCGCCCGTTGCGCCGAACAATGCGCCCGTCTCGGCGAGCTCAGCATAATAACGATCCTGATCAACAACCGACATGGCGGGTTCGACATAGCGCTGATAGGCGTTGAGAAAGCCATAGGCCGCCGTGGCCTGGACCCAGTTTAAAAGCTCCGTATCGCGCGCATCATAAGCGAGACCGTCCGGCGTCGTTCCGCTGACGCGCGCATGCATGCGGTTGACGTGCTCAATGCAGGCGAGCGCATCCGCGCGCGCGGCGTAAGTCGTAATCATGGTCGCCGCCGCCGTGCGCTGCACGCGCTTGAGCGGGTCGCGCCTGAAGCTCGAATGATCCCACACGCCGTGACGCACGCGCGGCTCGGCGAGCTCGAGAATGACGGCCGCCACGCCGCCGACGGCCAGGCTCGCCGGATTGGCGTGCACGCGCCAGGCGACGCTGTCGGGACCGTAAAGCCCCGGATCGCCGAGCGGCTTGGCGAAATCAATCCGTGCACCAAGCGTATCGCCGAACAGACGCGCATTGAGAAACGCGCCCAGCCTTCCGCCAGGCGGCGTGCGTCTGGTTTTGCTCAGCCGTCTTTGGGCCGGCGCATCCATAAAACGGTCGACTCCTGAATTCGAAGGCCTGACCGCATCATATTGGTCGCGCTCGCCGAACCGAAGGTTGCGCCTGCAAAGAGCCTTGAATAGCCCTCCTTGGCGGCCAGCGCTGCGCGCGCGGCGATCAAAGAGCGTTGCACGCGCTTGCCGCGTCCGGCCGGCACGACGGCGGCGTCGGCGAGATAAGCGATGTCGACATCGTCGAAATAGACCATCAGCGCTTCGCCCACGGCCACGCCGTCCATGCGCGCGATGAACCAGCGCCAATGCGCAGGTCCGGGAAAAGGCGCCAGCGAGGCGCGCGCGACGTCGTGGGATTCACGCGGCAGCTCCCAGCCTTCCAGCGCGATATCGGCCCAGAGCGCGCGCTCTTCGGCGTTGTCGGCCATGGTGATGTCGACGTCAGGCGCGACCGGCTCAATGCCCGAGGGCTTGCCCGACAGCCAGACCTCGATTTCCTTGATCGTGAAGCCCGCCGAAATCATCGCCGTGCTTGTCTTCTCGTCGAGGTCGGCGCAGGAGGTGCGCGCCTGCGCCCAGCAGCCGGCCTCGTTGATCCAGTCGGCATGCGGCAGCGCGGCCTCAAGGTCTGCATATTCAAAGCCGGTGAGCTGGTTGCGCGCTTCTTTTTCCCGCTGCGGCGGACAACGCAGCGCAACGCGCTCCACGCCGTCGGCGCCGGTCCAGGCGCGCCGCTCAACGCCGAACGGCCCGTCAGGATGCGCCATGGCGTTATCGGCTTCCTCAATCTCCTGGCGCTCATGCAGACGCGGCAAAAGGCGCGCTTCCTTGCGCGTGAAGACCAGCTTGCTCATGTGTGATCCGAATTCAGCGGACGGGAACGTAAATCTCTGTGACTTGATCGCGCGCGGCCCCTTCGCCGCGTTCGGTCACGAACACTTCCCAAGGACCACCGTTCTGGGTCAAGCGGTTCGCCGCCATGAAGGCGTCGATACGGGCATAAATCGGCGCCGTGAGGCGCGGATCGCCCTCATGGACCGCGCGCACGGCCCGGCCTGAATAGCTCGCACCGAAACGCACATCGCCGTCTGCGCCGCTGCGCGTCTCGCCCTCATAAGGAACAGCCGCGCGGAAACGCCAGAGCGGCGGGTTCCACTGCATTGTGATCGCGTGCACCGGACCGTCCGCGCGCAGGCCCTCGCGCGCCATGTAAGCGCGCACCTGGCCGATGGCTTCGTCGAAAGCCGCCTCCTGCTGCGCCGTGTCGCCGCGCACGCGGTCGCTGACATAGACGATGTTGCGCGCGTCCACTTCGACGATTTCGAAGTCGGAGCCCGAGAAATCCGATTGCGGCAGACCCTCGGCGCGCTCGCGCAAAGCGGCGAGGCCCATTTCCAGCTCGCGGCCGATGCGTCCGTCATAGAAGAAGCGCGAATAGCGCGCTGCGACATTGAGCCCGTAATCGGCCTCGTAGATCCAGCGCACATTCGAGCCGGCTTCCCTCGGGGCGATGTCGAACACGTTCAGCGCCGCGCCGCGCCGGCCGAAATCGGCGCGGATCGAGACATTTTCCGGCGATTCATCGGCGACGATTTCAAACCGGCCGCCGCCAGTTCCAAGCTCCGCGCGCGTCCAGTCGAGGCGCTGACCGACGCCGCTTGCCGGTCCGGAAAAGGACTGGCCGACGCCGTCCGCGCTCAAAAACGGCGCCCATTCCGCGAAGGTGCGCAGATCGGCGATGAGCGCATGCACGGTGGCGGGCGGCCGGTCGATGAAGACCGTGCGCTCGACCGCCACGCGCTGGGGCAGCACCATGCCCACGCCGACAAAGACGACGAGCAGCGCGGTGACGCCGAAAAATGCGCGCAGCAGCCAGACCATTCGCTTCCCCCTCGCCTTACACGCGAATTCGGCGCGGAACCTAGAACGCCGCGCGGCTCAGGGGAAGCGCGCGTCCAGAGGAGTCACAGATTGCAATTCTCGTAATGCGATGAGAAATTCATGTGCGAGGGTCATCGGAAGTGATATAGCCGCGCGCATGCACCGGATCGCTCCGCAAGCGCGCGCACGCGCCTCGCTGTGGTGGGCCGCCCCGCTCGCCGCATTCGGCCTGCATGCGGCCGGCGCAGCTGTCATTCTGGCGGCGCCGATGGACGCGCTCTCCAAAGATGAGGGCGAAGCCGCGATCATCGTGATGGTGGAGGCCATCGCGTTCGAGCCGCCGCCGGAACCTGCCGACGACGACGCAAGCGAGGCTGAGCGCGCGCCGCGCGATCCGCTCGACATCACCGATGGCGCGGAGCTGGCGGCGCTTGACACAATGCTCGCCGCGCCACCGGAGGAGCCGGAAGAGATGGGCGCTGTTCCGCCCGTCGTCGATTTCCGTCCGGCCGAGCTTCTAACCCGGCTCGACGAGGCCCCGCGCTTCGCTGCGCCCGCGCCTTTCGAAGAGCTCAGCGATAGCGCGCGCACCCAAACGCGCGAGACGCTCGCCAATCTGGCGCGTTGTCAGTTTCGTGAAGATCGACGTCGGCGCGAATGCGACGGGCTCGGCCCCGAGATCGGCGATGTGCGCGCCATCCTCGCCATGGGCGATGGCGATCCGCGGTTTGCGTTCGGTCCGGAATTCGCAGGCCTGACGATTCCGGAGATACGCGCGCGCCTCGGCGCCGGTCCGCTCGACTTCGCCCCTAACGCGCCAGATGCTCCGCTTGCGGAAGGCGTCGACCGGCGGCTGTCCTCCGCCGATGAAATGCGCGACCGCCTGCCGCCAAGCTCGCCCGACCCCGCCTTCGGCGACTAGCGCGCTCCGCTGTCTGCGCCGCCCTCGCCGCCGGCATCGCCGCCGCCGCGCTTGTCGCCGCCGGTCGGATAAAGATGCACGTCGTGTTGCGGGAACGGGATCTCCACGCCGGCTTCCTTCAGCGCCTTGAAGATCGCAAAGCGCAGCGCCGTCTTGGTTGAAAGTCCGTCCGTCGCATTGGCGATGAAGGCGCGCAGCTCGAAATCGAGCGAGCTTGCGCCGAAATCCTTCCAGTACACATAGGTCGCAGGGTCGGAGAGAATGTTGGGCTGATCGGCGGCGCATTTGAGCAGTATGTCGCGAACCAGCTCGGGATCGCTTGCGTAAGAAACGCCCACGGGAATGTCGATGCGCGCAATTCTGTTCGTGTGCGTCCAGTTGCGCACCGTGCCGTTGATGAGTGACGAGTTCGGCACGATGATGGACGCGCGATCCCAAGTCTCGATCATGGTCGAGCGCACCGAGATTTTGCGCACAACGCCCTCGCCCTCCGGCAAGACGATCCAGTCGCCGACCTTGACGGGCCGTTCGAACAGCAAAATCAGTCCGGATACGAAATTATTGACGATGGCTTGCAGTCCGAAGCCGACGCCGACGGACAGCGCGCCCGCGATCAGCGCCACCTGCGAGAAATTAAAGCCCGCAGCTCCCAGACCGATCACCACGGCGACGCAGAGCCCGGCATAGCCCATCAGCGTGGTCAGCGAGTTCTGCACGCTCGGGTCCATGCGCGTGCGCGGATAAACGCGCCGGCGCAGATTGCTCTGTATCAGGCGCGTCGCGAACAAGGCCGCTGCGAACATGGCGACGCCGGCCAGGATGTTCGCAGCCGATATGGTGACGCCGCCAACGCGCACGCCGAACAAGGCGCGCTCGGCCCAGTCCCGCACCACGTCCCATTCCACGCCGATAATGACGAGCGCGGCGGGCGCTGCGATCAGGAATAAGACGAAGTCGATGAAGAAGGCGATCCAGAAGGCGACCGGTCCGTCCTCGGACTGTTGCGCGCGATGACGCGAGGCGATGAGGCGCGCCTCGCTCGCAATGTCGCGCAGAGCCGCGCGCAAGGTCACCAGGACGCCGATGGCGAGGGCGGCGATGAAGACCCGGTCGAGAATGAACTCGCACAAGGCCGAATAGCCCAGCACAAGCGCGCCGATGGCGATGATCGCAGCGATGCGCGCCAGCCAGCCCAGACGCGGCGCGACCACGCGCGCGGCTTCGCCGTCCTCGCCCTCGATCGTCCAGAGCGCGCTGCGCGTGCCCCAGAAGATCAGCGCAACGATGAGCACGCTCGCCACCGTCGTCTGCGCCAGGGCGAGCGCGCCGTCGCCTCCCAGCCAGACCGCGCCCTCGCGCATGACGCCGTCCAGCGCATAGATCAGGCCGGCCGTTACGAAGATGAGGCGCAAGACGCGCTTGCGCGGCGCCGACAGCGGCAGGAGCCGGTTGGAGGAGCGCGTCGTGCGGAACAAGGCCTCGCAAACGCCGATGGCGAGGAACACGACCACCGCGCCGCGCGCGATGGCGGCGAAGAAGGCGGCGTTCTGCGACGAATAGATCTCCGCGATGATGGCGGCGCTGATGATGATGACGGCCGCTGTCACGCCGACAATGACGGCGGCCAGGGTGCGCATGGCGGCGATCAGCCCGGCCGGACGCGCGCCGATCAGATTGACGGCGAAGCGTTCGATCCAGCCGACCAGGGCCTGCGCGCCGATGGTGATGAGCGCAATCACGGCGAGCGCGGCTGCGAGAGCGGCGCCGATCTGCACCCAGCCGCGGCCGTCTGCGTCGGTTTCTCCCCAGGCGCTCACGGCGTCTGCGAGACTCTGCACGCCGCCGAAAAAGCTTTGCGCATCGCCCGGCCAGATCGACGGCGAAAACGGGCTCGGACCGCGCGCGAGCAACTCATCCAGCTGAACGCCTCGGCGGTGCACATTGACCCGGTCGATGAGAATGGTCGTGCGTTCAATGACCAGCGCCGCCTGCGCGGCGACGGCGTCGAGCGCGCTTTGACGCGCGCGCAATTGCGCGCGGTCAGACGCAATGTCGTCGGCCTCAGGCTCGCCATCAGCTGCAGGCGCCGGTCCCAGGGCGTCCAGGGAGCGCACCACGTCCTCGCGCGGACCAGCCACGCGCGCCGCCACGCCGCGCGCCGCAGTTCGCAAGTCGCGCAACTGATCGCGCAGCTCCGCCAGCCGGCCCTCTTCAATGCCGGGCTCGGCCAGTTCGCTTTCGATGGCGGCGAGTTCGTCGGCGCGTTGTTGTTGCTCGACGCGCTCGGTATCGAGATCGAAACCGAGCTGTGCGTGTGCAGTCAGCGCCGCCGCCAGCGTCAAAAACCAGCCCAGGGCGACTGCGCGTAAAGCCGCAGCCGAAACAGTCGAAATTCTCATCAAAGCGCTCCGCCGGTCGGCACGCGAGCTGAGTACTGCGCGCCGCCGGCCTGAGCCGCGCTTTTCCATAGTTATCCACATACCGCATGGCGAACGCCGTCATTGACGCGCGCCTGGGACGTGATGGCGCTTGCGCTTACGGCTTTGTCAGGCTTGGCTTATCGCGATGAACTTTACCTCCGACACCAGCGCGCCGGCGCATCCTGCTGTTCTTGAGGCGCTTTCGCGGGTCAATGACGGCCCGGCCCCGAGCTATGGCGCGGACGAAGCCTCAGCGCGCGCCAAGGCGGCGTTGGTCGAAATATTCGAGACCGAGCTTGAGGTTTGGCTGTGCGGGAGCGGCACGGCGTCCAACGCGCTGTCGCTTTCGCTCCTGTGTCCGCCGACAAGCGCCATCCTGTGCCACGCCGAAAGCCATATCTCCTGCGACGAGCGGGGCGCGGTCGAGTTCTTCACTGGCGGCGGCAAGCTTTCTTTGCTGCCCGGCGAACACGCCAGAATTGACGCCGCAGCGCTCGAGGCCGCCATCGGCGCGATCAAGCGCGATTTCGTGCATGAGACGCCGGCCGATGTCTTGTCGCTGACGAATCTCACTGAGAGCGGCGCGGCCTATTCGCTCGACCAGCTGAGCGCGCATATCGACCGCGCCAAGGCGGCCGGGCTCAGCGTCCATCTCGACGGCGCACGCTTCGCCAATGCGCTGGTCACGCTCGGCTGCACGCCGGCGCAAGCATCCTGGCGGCTCGGGGTCGACGTGCTGACATTCGGCGCGACCAAGAATGGCGGGCTCGGCTGCGAGGCGATCATCCTGTTCGGCGACATGCGCGCGCGCCTGCCCGAGCTGCACGCCCGCGCCAAACGCGCCGGTCACATGCCGGCCAAGATGCGCTTTCTCGCCGCCCAGCTTGAGGCCTATCTGCAAGACGGCCTCTGGCTCGAACTTGCGCGCGCTGCAAACGCCGCTGCGGCCAGGCTCGCCGACGGGCTCGCGCGCATTCCCGGCGCATCACTCGCCCATCCCGTCGACGGCAATGAAGTGTTCGCCTTCCTGCCGCAGGAAACCGCCGAGGCGATGCTGGCGGCGGGCGCGAGCTTTTATCCCTGGCTCGACGGCTCCTATCGCTTCGTATGCGCATGGAATACGCAAGAAGCCGATGTCGAGGCGCTGCTCGACGCCGCGCGTGAGAGAGCCTGATCGTCATGGAGATGTCGGCCCCGCTCCAAGCCTGGCGAGACAAGGCGCAGTTCTTCACTGCGGCCGGCGGCGACATCGCGTATTGGACCGCCGGCGATGAGGCCGCGCCCGCGCTCTTCCTCATTCACGGCTTCCCGACCGCAAGCTGGGACTGGTCGAAAATCTGGGACCGGCTGAGCGCGCGCTACCGCGTCATCGCGCTCGACATGCTCGGCTTCGGTTTTTCGGCCAAGCCCGCCAAACACACATACCGCCTCGTATACCAGGCCGATCTGCACGAGGCTCTGGCCAAGCGGCTCGGCGTCGAGCGCGCCCATATCCTTGCGCATGATTATGGCGACTCGGTCGCACAGGAGCTGGTCGCGCGCCAACTCGACGGCGCCCCCTCGCTCGATGTCGCGAGCGCGGTTTATCTCAATGGCGGGCTCATTCCCGACGGTCACCGCCCTCGACGCGTGCAAAAGCTGCTCGCAGGCCGGTTTGGCTTCCTGATTGCGCGTCTACTGAACAAGCGCAGCTTCGCGAAAAGCTTCAGCGAAATTTTTGCGCCCGCAAGCCGGCCCGACGCACAGGAGCTGGAGGATTTCTGGGCCATGCTCGCGCACCGCAACGGCGCGCGCATCGGCCATCGCCTCATCTCCTATATCGCCGAGCGCCGCGCCATGCAGGAGCGCTGGGTCGGCGCGCTCAGCGCCAAAGAAGTTCCCCAGCGTTTCATCTGCGGCGCGCTCGATCCTGTCTCGGGCCGCCATCTCGCCGAGCTTTATCAGGAGCGCGTCACCGACCCGGACGTCGTCCTGCTTGACCACGCCGGCCATTATCCGCAATGGGAAGCGCCCGACGATGTGCTCGCCGCCTTCGACGCCTTTCATGAGCGGCTTGCTGGCGCTACGGAAAACTCATGACGCATTCGGACGAACAGACTGACGAGCCGGCTCCCATCGAGCCGGCCGCCCCGCTCGCAGGGCCGCCAATCTCCGGCCCCGTGCCCGACCGCGAGCGCGTGGTCGCCATGGACGCGCTGCGCGGCGTCGCCTTATGCGGCATCCTGCTCATCAATATCCCGCATATGGGCATCACCTGGGACACCGCCTCGCCGCTCACCCCGCCAAGTGAAGGCGGCGCGGACTGGGTCGTGTGGTGGATCTCCCAGCTTTTCGTCGAAGGCACGATGCGCGGCCTGTTCGGGCTCTTGTTCGGCGCTGGCGCGGTCTTGTTGTTCGCGCGCGGCGCGACCGGTCCCATCTATTACCGTCGCAGTCTTTGGCTGATCGTCTTCGGGCTCATTCATGGCACCTTGCTGATGTGGCCCGGCGAAATTTTGTTCTCATACGGACTGGCGGCGCTGTTTTTGTTTCCAATACGCGAGGCGGGCGCGCGTTCGCTGATTGCAGCCTCGGCGGCGCTCTACTTGCTCTTATGTATTGGCGGCGGCATGTCCGGCTGGGAACAGCGCGTGCGCTTCGACGAGGGCATAGCCGCAGAAGCCGCCGCCGGCGCGGGCGAAGAGCTGAGCGACGAACAAAATGATGCGCTCGCCGATCTCGCCGATATTCGCGAAGGGCTCTACCCGCCGGCTGAAAATCTCGCCGAAGAGCGCGAGGCGCGGCTGGGCGGGCTTGCCTCGAACATCGCTCTGTCGTCTGAGCAGTTCTTCGGCTGGCAAGTCTCCGGCGGGTTCACGGTGATCGTGCTTCTGGAGAACCTCGCGACGATGATGCTCGGCATGGCGCTTGCGAAAATGGGCGCGTTTCAGTCGCGCTGGTCGACGGGCAGCTACGCCGCATTGGTCGCCGTCGGCTATGGCGTCGGCTTGCCGCTAAACGCGTTTGAAGCGCACGCCCACGTGTCCGCAGCGTTCACCGAGCCCGTCTGGCACGAAATGGCGACCTATCAGCTCTCGCGCGTGCCAACCATGCTGGGTCATGTCGGCCTATTCATGCTCGCCTGGCGCGCCGGCGCACGCAAAGCGTTCGCGCCCTTCGCCGCGCTCGGCCGCATGGCGCTGTCGAACTATCTCGCCCAGTCGATCATAGCGGCGATTGTGTTTTTCGGCTTTGGCTTCGGCCTCTGGGGTCAGCTAGGCCACGCCGCGCTCTGGGGTCTCGCCGCCGCCATCTTGATCGCGCAGGCCATCGTGTCGATGGGCTGGCTGAGCGAGTTCCGATTCGGACCCGCAGAGTGGCTGTGGCGCTCGCTGACCTATGTGCGCGCACAGCCAATGCTGCGGCCGCGCACCGGACCAGTCCCGCCCCGGCGCGCTGCGCCCTAAGGCGAAAAATTTTCTGAGAATGCGTCGCGGAACTACGGATCATTAAGCACGTCTCGCTATAGTTTTTCGCATGCAACGCGTAAGCGCCGTGTGCGGGCTAGGCGAGTGTGAAGTTCAGAGTAGATGTAGCGTCGATCGCCCTCCTCGCCTCATCAGCCGTCACGATCCTTGCCTTGGGCTTTGCGATCAAAACGGTCTGGACCGCCTCAAACGCCGTACGCGAAGCATCCGATCATCGCGTCGAACTCGAAGCCCTGCGCGGCGACATTCTCTATAGCGGCGCTGCGCTGACCGGCATTGTGCGCGCCGCCGCCGCGACCGGAGATGACGCCTGGCGCACCGCCTATGACCGCGACGCCGCCGCCGCAAGCACCCGCAATGCGCGCGAAGCCCTGGTCGCGCTTGAGAATTTCGCGTTCCACTATGCCGATCTTGGCGAGCTCGACCGCGCGCTCGAATTCGTCACCGATGACTATTACGCCGAACAGCGCCTGGCCTATGAACGCGGCATGCGGCTGTTTTTCGAAGCCAGCGAAGACGAGCTGTTCGGCTATCCGCTCATCGGCGATCTGGCGGCGGACGCCTGCGAGGTGCTGCGCACGCGCGACGGCGCGCCCGACGCGGAAGAAAAGGCCAATCCAGCCGAACGCCTGCGCGCCATCGCGGCGCTTTGCACATGCGATTTGTCGGGTGCGGGCGGAGCGACCGGCGCGCAATTGCGCCGCGCGCTGGCCGCGTGACGCCGGCTCACCTTAGCGGCGTAGACGGATGATTGCGCTCAGCGCGGCTGGTTCGCCGCGCGCGCATATTCCATCTGAAACTCGATCTGGAATTGTGAGAGCGCTTCAGCTTCCTCTTCCGCGTTCTGCTCGGGCGGGGCTTCATCCTCGCTCGTCGTCAAAGCCGGGCGCGACGCTATTTCGTGGCGATAAGCGCCCTCGCGCATGTGATAGACCTGCAGGAGGTCGAACACATTATCTTCTTCCGTAATCTGATAGGCCGTGACGATCAGCCAGTCGCCGTTCTCATCGATCGGCGAAAATTCGACGATTTCCTCGCGGCCCTCGGTCTCTTCGCCCGGACCGAAGACGAGAAAGCCTTCCTCATAACCGAGCAGCACGGCCTGGTCGGGTTCGGCGTTGTAGATGAGGCGGACATTCTCGCCCTGCCGGCGCACGGCGAGACGTTCTTGTGCGTCATCCAGTTCGCCCGTCTCCCAATTGATGGAGCGGCCGGTTCCGTCCCAATTGCCCTCCCAGGAGGCGAAAATCGCCGCCATCTCGGCGTCGGTCGGCGGATGGCCGCGGCCCATCTGTTCGTCCTGCGCCAAGGCTGCGCCGGGCGCGAGCAGACCGACGGTCAGCGCCAGAGCGCGCGCGGGGCGGAAGAGTTCTGCAAACATGGCCATCCTCACAACTCACCTGAGCGCAGCGCCAAACTCAACGCCAGGCGCGCGCAGTTCGTGTTTCAGCGCCTAGCTAAGCCGCGCGCAAGCTGAACCGCTCATGAATTGGGCGCGGCGTTCCCGTCCGAAGCCCGCTTGCGCGCCGTGAGCACAGAATAAGTGCGCACATGCGCCACGCCGTCGAGCTTGGCGATGGCTTCGCGCAGATCGCCGAGCTGGCGCGCCTGGATGCGCAAACAGGCTCTGTCGCAAAATGAGCGGCGCGCGGAACGAATGTGCGCGCGGTGCGTTTCATCGGGGAAGCTAACAACCGGGGAGCGCGCTCATGTTACGTTGGGCACTCATATTTTTCGTCATCGCCATCATCGCGGCGGTGTTTGGTTTCGGCGGCATCGCCGGCGGCGCCGCATCAATCGCACAGATTCTGTTCTTCGTCTTCGTCGTTTTGTTCGTGATCGGTCTGGTCATGCATCTCGTCCGAGGACGGTAGAGCTTGCCGCATAAGGCATCGCGACCGCAGCGGCGCGCCCGATCAAGGCGCGCCGCTGCGCGCGCATGCGCGTCATGAACGACAATTCCCTCTCAGAACAGCGCACCGAACTTGCCGAGGAGCGCACGGACTGGGCCGAAGACCGCACGGTCCTGGCCAATGAGCGCACCTATGCCGGCTGGATGCGCACCGGCATGGCCTCCATGGCCATCGGGCTCGGCTTTCAGGCGATTTTCGGCGAGTTCGAAGGCGCGCCGCTGGCCAAGACCGTCGCCACGTTCTTCATCTTGATCGGCGCGGTCATCATCATCAGCGCCTGGCGCAACGCCAAAAAAGTCGCGGCGCGCATGAACAGCCACGCCGCCAATCCCCTGCCGCCCAGCCAAATGTCGCTGATCACCGGGCTCTACCTCCTCGGCGCGGCCGGCATGACTACGGTGTTGTGGCTGCTGTGAGTGCGTTTTAGCTCTCGCAAGCGCTGCGCGCGCGGATCCGAGCGCGCCCCCAAAAAAGAACAGACTGGAAACGCGGCCTCTAGCATCCAAAGCCGGGCGTCGACATATTCGCCCCATGCCACGCAAACGCACCGCCGTCTCCGAAGCCCCGCAGGCGAGCTTCACGCCCGAACCGACCGCGCCCGCGAACTGGGTTCCCCACCGGCCTGAGCGCGACTGGGAGAAATCCGAGGGCGGCGTCGCCTTCAAGACGGTCTCGGATTTCGAGCCCAAGGGCGACCAACCCGCCGCCATTGACGAGCTCGTCGCCGGCGTGCGCGACGGCGAGCAGGATCAGGTGCTCCTGGGCGTCACCGGTTCGGGCAAAACCTTCACCATGGCCAAGGTGATCGAAGCGACCAACCGCCCCGCCCTCGTGCTCGCGCCGAACAAAACGCTCGCCGCCCAGCTCTATGGCGAGTTCAAGAACTTCTTCCCCGACAACGCGGTCGAGTATTTCGTTTCCTATTACGACTACTACATGCCGGAAGCCTATGTTCCGCGTACAGACACCTATATCGAGAAGGAAAGCTCGATCAACGAGCAGATTGACCGCATGCGCCACGCCGCCACGCGCGCGATCCTCGAGCGCGACGACGTTTTGATCGTCGCTTCGGTCTCATGCATTTACGGCATCGGTTCGGTCGAGACCTACACCTCCATGACCTTCGGCCTGAAGGTCGGCGACAAGCTCGAACTCGGCGACCTGCTCAAACAGCTCGTCGCCAGCCAGTATCGACGTCAGGACATGGACTTTCAGCGCGGCGCCTTCCGCGTGCGCGGCGACGTCGTCGAGATTTTCCCGGCGCACTATGAAGACCGCGCCTGGCGCATCTCGTTTTTCGGCGACGAAATCGAGGCCATCGCCGAGTTCGACCCGCTGACCGGGCGCAAATCCGGCGAGCTTGAAAAGGTCAAGATCTACGCCAACTCGCATTACGTCACGCCGCGCCCGACGCTCAAGCAAGCCATCGACAATATCCGCATAGAGCTGAAAGACCGGCTCGGCGTCTTGACCCAGCAAGGCAAGCTTCTGGAAGCCCAGCGCCTGGAGCAGCGCACCAATTTCGACCTGGAAATGCTCGAAGCCACGGGCTCGTGCGCCGGCATCGAGAATTATTCGCGCTATCTCACCGGGCGCAAGCCGGGCGAGCCGCCGCCGACGCTGTTTGAATATATCCCCGACAACGCGCTCGTTTTCGTCGATGAGAGCCATGTCACCATCCCCCAGCTCGGCGGCATGTTCCGCGGCGACTTCAACCGCAAGAAGACGCTCGCCGATCATGGCTTCCGCCTGCCGTCCTGCATGGACAACCGCCCGCTCAAATTCGAGGAATGGGACGCCATGCGTCCACAGACGGTGCATGTCTCGGCCACGCCCGGCAATTGGGAGATGGACCGCACCGGCGGGGTTTTCGTCGAGCAGGTCATCCGCCCCACCGGGCTCACCGATCCGCCTGTCGAAATCCGCCCGGTCTCAACGGATGGCGCAAGCCAGGTCGACGACGTCATCGCCGAAGTCAAGGCGGTCGCAGCAAAAGGCTATCGCGCGCTCGTCACCACGCTGACGAAAAAAATGGCCGAAGACCTCACCGAATATATGCATGAGCAGGGCGTGAAGGTGCGCTACATGCATTCCGACATCGACACGGTCGAGCGCATCGAAATCATCCGTGACCTGAGGCTCGGCGCGTTTGATTGCCTCGTCGGCATCAATCTTCTGCGCGAGGGGCTCGACATTCCCGAATGCGCATTCGTCGGCATTCTCGATGCGGACAAGGAAGGCTTCCTGCGCTCGGAGACCTCGCTCGTCCAGACCATCGGGCGTGCGGCGCGCAATGTCGACTCCAAGGTCATTCTCTATGCTGACCGCGTCACCGGCTCCATGGAGCGCGCCATGGCCGAGACCTCGCGAAGGCGCGAAAAACAGCTCGCTTATAACGAAGAAAACAATATCACGCCGGAAAGCGTGCGCTCTAAAATCGCCGATATTCTGGACTCGGTCTATGAAGGCGACCGCGTCACCGTCGACGCCAAGGGCCGCGTCGCCGGCTTCGGCAAAAAAGGCCGCGGCATGGGCGAAGCCGACCAGGAGGTCTTTGTCGGCCACAACCTCAAAGCCGTCATCGACGACCTCGAAAAGAAAATGCGCGCCGCCGCCGCGGACTTAGAGTTCGAAGACGCCGCGCGGATTAGAGACGAGATCAAGCGCCTCCAGGAAATGGAGCTAGCCGTGGCCGATGATGTGATGGCTAAGGGGGATGGGGGGTAACGCCCCGCACTCGGGCGGCACCGCAAGTTACAATCATACACTTTCAAATCAATCCATTCCAGGATAGTGCTTTACTTCACGATTAGGGTGCCGCTCGATTCACAGCACAACGTCTCACTCAAACATTTCTAATATTTCCTCGGAACTTTTCCCGTCGAATATGGCATCTATTACGATTTTTAGCTCAGCATCATCGGAAATTTTCTTTCTTATACGATCCAAATCGCCCAGCCTATCTGGAAGGTTAGCCTCTCGGCATAAATAGAGGTAGTTAGTTGTTATTATTTCCCTGCTATCTCTTTGGATTCGATGTACTAGAAAGAGACTTTCGTGCGCAAATATTGCCCGCTTAATTTTATCTCCATTTTGTTGAGAAACCGCCATCAAAATCAACTCCGAAAACGCACGAAACGTCATCTCCGTCCTGCTATACAATAAGCCTATCACTTTCCAACTCAAAGATTTAGCGCCAATAAGAGTCAGAATCCAATTTCGATCGTGTATTCTTAGACCAACCCTTATTGATATCACTATGCCGGCTAGCAAAACTGATAACACCCCCGAAATGATCTGTACGATTGTATTTTCCTCATCGGTTGCAGCTGACGCGATCGCCCCTCGCGCCTCAGCACTTCTTACAAAAATACTACCATCTAATTCAGGGAGACTAGTTACGATATTGACATAAATGTCGACCGACTCTCCCGGCAATAGATATTGTATTCTTATTGCAAACTCTTCTCCCACTCCATCTAGAGAGTAATCGACACCCAAATTTTGAACGCTGTAATGCGAAACAACAATTTCATCACTCAGTGAAATAACGACGTCGCTTAAGCGGCGTCTACCCGTGTTCTCTATTTCGATGTATGCGGTCGCTTGATTGCCCGCTTCTGATGGGACAATTGGCCCGACAGCGTAGTGGTATTGCAGCCGCTCAGGCGGTTGGGAAACATAATCAAATATAAATGGCGTAAGAACTGTTACAATAACTGCAAACAGAGATATTCCGAATGTAGCGATCGCCCAAAATAATGGTGAAAATATGCCTAGAGTTGGCACAGACTTAGTCGTCATCGTAAAACTCGCTCTGGTGTTGAACGAAACATCCCGATCGCTCGGTAGCGGTGCTACATTAGGTATAGTTGATCTGATGCGAATTCGGTTTATCATGTCAAATTGTTGATGCGTTAGCGACTTAAACCCGTAAAATACTGAACGAGCATGAAAAGAGGCCCGGACGGTATGCTTGTATCGATCTGGATGGCGACGGACGAACTATCGCTCGTCGCTAAGCGCATTAATATTGCTGTTCATCCCCAAACGCGCGTCAGCGCATATCCGGAAACTACGGCGTTTCGCAATTTGCCGTAGCGATAGAGCGAACACGGCAAACGCTGGTAGGTCCCGGCTCTCCGCTCCGCTGCGGCCGGGATGACGACAAGGGGTGCGTGAGAATTCGCTACGCCTGCGCCTCGTCCTGATCGACCAAATCAAACCACAAGTCGCGCCAGGTCGGGTTCATCTCTTCGATCAACTCGTTCTTCCAGGCGCGCCTCCAGCGCTTGAGCCGCTTCTCGCGCGCAATCGCGGCTTCAATCGAGTCATGCGCTTCGAACCAGACAAGCTGTGTAATGACATATTTCTTCGTATGACCGGCGACGAGCAATTGGCGGTGCTCGCTCACACGACGGACGAGTTCGTTCGTGACGCCGACATAAATCGCGCCACGCGGCCGATTGGCGAGAATGTAGACGAAGTACAGATCAGGCGCGCTCATGGTCGCAACTCTAAACTCAACCAGCCCACTTGTCGTCATCCCGGCCGAGCGAAGCGAGAGCCGGGACCTACTGTGCTTTGCGATTATCCGTAGTAGCGGAGCATATCGTGACGAGCTCCGGTAGGTCCCGGATACGCGCTGACGCGCGTTCCGGGATGACGACAAGTGGGTGCGTGAGAGAGTAAATCGCAGCCCCCCTTATCCGCCCCCACCTCGTCAGCGTTTATGCTCCTCCACATGAGCCACGCCGCTGAGCATCCGCACACTAGCGCCAAGCACGCCGAGGACACGCGTCCGGCCGCGCTGTGGGAGGCTGCGCGGCATTGGCTGGACTGTGCGATAGCGCTGTTTGGCGGGCCGGTTGCTCTGGTCGCCGAGGGGTTCTTGACGCCGCGCGCGCGGGCCGAGTTTTATGACTGGCTGCGGCCGATCGAGGCTCTGGCGCGCCGTCTGCTCGTCATTCTCGCCGCCGAGATGCGGCTTGCGCCTGTTGCGGCGCGTCCGCCGCGCGCGCGTGTGCGAAAACGCCGGCTCATCGCTCAGGATAAAGATGACTCCACGCGCTGGCGCGTGGCGTTTCAGATCAGCGCGCGCGCCGCTGCGCCGCGCTCTCGGACCGATAAAGCGCGTACACAAACCATAAGGCGCGATGAGTTCGACTGCTGGCCGGCGGCCGAGCGTCTCGAGGCGCTGATCCGCGTCATCGCCGATCCTGCGCCCGTCGCCCGCAGGCTCGCGCGCCGGCTCGCCGCGCGCCCCGACAAAGCGCGCGCCCTCGCCCGCCCGCCCAAACGCCGCCAGATGATGGGCGACTGGGCCGTCCAAGCCGCCGCCGACCAGGCGCTGCGAGAAGCGGCTTGGTTCGACAGCGGATAGTAGGTCTCTCTTCGCGCTAACGCTCGGTGGTCTTGCGTCGCGCTAACGCTCGCTATCCGCTCGCTGCTTGAGCGCTGTTCTTGGCTTGCGCTAACGCTCGGCATGCGCCTCGCTGCTTGAGCGTTGTTCTTGGCTTGCGCTAACGCTCGGCATCCGCCTCGCTGCTTGAGCGCTGTCTTTGCTTCGCGCTAACGCTCGGCATCCGCCTCGCTGCTTGAGCGCTGGTCTTGCTTTGCGCTATCGCTCGCTATTCGCTCGCTGCTTGAGCGCGGGGGCGTGGAGCTGTGTTATGCTTGCCGTCTTGCCTGACCAAGTCGAGGAAGCGTCATGGACGCCGCGACAGACCCCACTCTGCCCATGCGCGAAAAAGCCGCCGCTTATCCGGGCGTCGACGAAGGAACGTCGTGCACGCAATCCTCGTTCAAGACCGGCAAGAAGGCGTTTTTGTTCGTCGGCGAACAAGGCGGGCGGTTCAAGGCGATGTTCAAGCTCGACGCCTCGCGCGGCCAGGCCGAAAAGCTGGCGGCCGCCGAGCCCAGGAATTTCCAGGTCGGATCCGGGCCATGGGTCACGGCCCGGTTTTCCGCCGAGGAGCCGATGCCGAAAAAGCTCTGGGAGAAATGGCTCGACGAAAGCTACGCGCTCAGCCGCGATTGATGGTTCGCGGCGCATCCCCGCCCGCGCCCATGTTCACGCGATCTCAAGGCCCGCGCGGCTAGGTTGAGCGGCGCGAACCAGGGGAGCGCGGGCGATGGCGCACAGGATCGAATTGCCGAAGGAAGCGGCCCTGCCGCTCCTTGCCGCTGTCGCGTTGCTGGCGATCGGCGCGCAGTTCTTGCGCCCTGCTGAGCTGCGTCGCGATCTGGCGCTCGAGCTGCAGAGCCGGATCGGGCTCGAAGGCCGCTATGAGGTCGCTTACGCCGATTGCACGGATGCGCGGCGCGACACGGTCTCGACCGATGCGGGCGGTCTGTTGCGCGGCTTTGCGGGGCGCTCGGCCATCCCGTTTGCGGCGCGCGATGACGCCGACGCCGTGGCGTTTGCGCGCGCGGCGCGGCCGGACTGCCGGGTCGTGCTGATCAACCGGTTCCGGCGCTTCTATTGGGGGCCGCGCAATGAGCTGAACCGCCGCGTCGCGGTCAGGCTGAGCGATTATCCTCGCACGCCGCGTCTGCGCTAGACTGGCGAGGCGCGCTCGCAGGTGCAAAAAGACGTGCATCGCGGCGGCGGCGCGCTCTAACTTCGCGCCCTGTTTCACTTTAAGAGCGGCTGGATGAGTCGAAAAATCTGCGTTTTCTGCGGCAGCCGCAAAGGCGAGAGCGCGCAATGGTTCGATATCGCCGCAGCCGTCGGCCGGATGATCGGCGAGAGCGGGGCTGAGCTCGTCTATGGCGGGGCGCCGTTCGGTCTGATGTATCAGGTCGCAGAGGCCGCCCGTCAGGCCGGCGCCAAGACCACCGCGGTCGTGCCCGGCGTCATCCTGGCGCGCGAGGATGAGTGGCGGGCGAAGAACGACCGGCCGCGTCGGGCCGAGGAGCTGGTGCGCTCCAACGACGTCGCCAGCCGCATCGGCGACATGATCCGCATGTCGGACGATTTTCTCGTCCTGCCCGGCGGCTTCGGCACGACGGCGGAGATGTTCCTGACGCTGGAATGGATCCACCACGAACAAAGCGGCAAGAAGATCCACCTCCTCAATATCGAGGATTATTGGTCGCCGCTTCTGGATGCGGCGAGCGCGATGCAGGCGGAGAAATTCGCCACCGACAAACAGCGCAGCGTCATCGTCGAGTCAAAGACGCTCGATGAACTCGCCGCCAATCTGTTTGAAGGCGCGCGCGCTTAGGTGAGCGCGTCGACCGCGACGGGCAGATAGCGCGTCAAAACCATCGCGAAGAACGAGCCGATCGAAAACACATACATCGAGCGCACCCGGCGCAAGGCGATGGTCCGGCGCGCCTTGGCGATCGTCAGGTCACACACCACCGCGCGCGCCTCGCCATGGACCTCGTCGGCGGCGGAGGAATAGTCCTGCCACTTCACCACGACGAGACGCAAAAACAGCCAGGTCGAGGCGAAGGCCGCCGTCGTCAGCGTGACCACGCCGAAGATGTAAGAGGCGCCGCCCTGCGCCGCGATGGCCGCATACTGAATGAAACCGATATTGATGCCGACATAAGAGAGCGAGAAGATCAGGAGCGCGGTCGCCTTCTGGTCGAGAATGTTTAGATGCTGCTCCTTGAGCGCTATCTGCTCCTTGTCGTTATAGCCAATGCTTTTGAGCGCGGCGCGCTCGTCGTTAGCGGCCTTCACCGAGGTCGAAACCTGCTCGCTCGCCATGAAGAAGTCGCGCACGGCGATGAGCGCGACAAAGGCGAACACGGCGATGCTGAGCGCGAGCGCGCCCGATTGAATCGTGAGCCATTCGATCATGACCGCTGCGAGCATGTCCCCCTCCGCACTCTCATCCACGCTGCGAAAGCAACTATAGCCCGCCCTTCGCCTGCGTCGAGTAAGAGCAAAAAACGAAGCGAGCACCGCCGGCTGCGCTCGCCTGTCCGCCCCCGCGCCCTCTGAGCGATACTCAGGTCCGATGGGAGCAAAAGCGCGCGGCGCGAATGGTTTGCGTCGGGCTTCGGCGAGCGGCTATCAGATTGCCTGAGTTCATATTGGAAAGACCGCGCCTGACCATGACCGCCATC
>JAUIEH010000361.1 GCA_030428405.1 Alphaproteobacteria bacterium | reverse complement strand
GCGCGCGCCGAGGCGCTCGGCATTGAATGCGCAGGCGAAAGAGGCTAGCCGACACCCTGCCCGACAAACCGAAAAGAAGCCCGCCCGATCATGACTTCGCTTGCTCTCCTGCGTCACGGCCAGTCCGCCTGGAATCTCGAAAACCGCTTCACCGGCTGGGTCGACGTCAATCTGACCGAAAAGGGTGAGGGCGAAGCGCGCCGCGCTGGCGAGCTTCTGGCGGCTTCAGGCGTTGAATTTGACGGCGCTTACGCCTCTGTTCTGACGCGCGCCATCCGCACGCTGTGGCTGGCGCTGGAGGGCATGGAGCGTGTCTATCTGCCGATCGAGAAAGATTACCGGCTCAACGAGCGCCACTATGGCGGCCTGACGGGTCTCAACAAAGCCGAGACCGCGCAGAAGCATGGCGAGGAGCAGGTGAAGATCTGGCGGCGCTCCTACGACACGCCGCCGCCGCCGCTTGATCCCGCCGATCCGGTCAATCCGAATGTCGATCCGCGCTATGCCGGCATTGACGCGGCGCTCTTGCCGAATACGGAAAGCCTGAAAACCACGCTCGACCGCGTCGAGCCCTATTGGCGCGAGACCATCGCGCCGCGACTGGTGACTGGCGAAAACCTGATCATCGCAGCGCACGGCAACTCGCTGCGCGCGCTGGTCAAGCTCTTGTTCGGCGTCGGCGACGCCGACATCGTCAATGTCGAAATTCCGACTGGCAATCCGCTTCTGCTGACGCTGGCGGACAGCTCCACGCGCGTGACGCAAGCGCGCTATCTCGATGAGGCGCGCGCCAAGGCGCTGCCCGCCATTCCGGCTTAAACTCCGCCTAAAAAAAAGAGCCGCGCCTCCGAGGAAGCGCGGCTCCAGTGGGCGTCGCCAGGTCGAGTGGCGACGCCGCCCGATTATTGACGCAGATAGATCATGGCCGCGTCGGGACGTCCGACATAGCAGGCGAAGCGGGCCTGACGGTCGACGATGACGTCGCGCACCTGGCGGGCTTCAGCGCGGGTCGGCGCGGAGAAGACATAGTGCGAGCCGCGGTCGACGACGGTGAACGTTCCCGAACCATTGCGCCGGATCGTGAGCTGGTTCGGATCCATGCCGATGCAGTCCTCGCCCGGCATCGAGCCGCGGGGCAGCTGACCGCGACGGTTCAGCCAATAGTTCAGCGACGGATCAGGCCGGCCGACAAAGCACTGCTCGGTCAAACGGTAGTGGCGGATGATCTGGCGCGCGCGCTCTATCTCCGCGCGGTTGCGCGAGGACAGGATCGAGTGCGAGCCGTCGAGCAGACGCCAGCTCGGCCCGCGGCGCTCCACCGTCAAATTGCGGATGGAATGGCCGATGCAGTCCTCATCAGCGCTTGGGCCGGGGCGCGGTCCAGGACCAGGTCGCGGGCCGGGGCGCGGCGGCGGGGCGATTGAAACGCTGCGGCGCAAGGTCGAGCGCGAGGCGTAATCATTGCGGCTGTCGCCGGGATTGAAGTCGCGCAGGAACTCGGCCTGAAGCCGGCCGCCTTCAAGACGCAGAAGCAGCGTGCCGCGGCCAGGCGACTGGCTGTAGCGGGCCACGATCAATTGCGTGTCTGCATTGGGGTTCGTGCCGGCGGAAGAGGAATAGACCTCCGCGCGGGTGCGGCCCCAGTCGCAATTGGTCGGCGAGCAATTGCCTTCCGCGCGCACGACGATGTCGCCGGCGACGCGCGTGATTTCAACGACGGGAAGGTCGGATGCGCCGACGCCGTTCCATTCGCCGAGATATTGATTGAGCGGCGCAGCCGAGGCGGCCGAGCCCATCATCAGAGCGGCCGCAGCCGCGCAGGTCGAAGCGAGACGTTTCATGGTCAGTCCCCTTACTCATCCTGTCGGCGCCCCAAAGGCGAGGGCCGTTCAACGCGCACACCCTGCGCCGGCCGGTTTGACGTAAAGCTGAAACCGGCCTTCATCTTAGCGACAGGTTTTGGAGAGACTGGCGGTGAGCGCTGACGAACAGGCTATTTGGGAGCGTGCGGCGGAACTCGCGCGCGGCCAGCTTGGCCGCACTGCGCCCAATCCGGCCGTGGGCTGCGTGATTGTTTCGCCTGATGGAGAAATCGTCGGCGAGGGCGCAACGGGCGATGGCGGCCGTCCTCATGCGGAGGAAATTGCGCTGGCCATCGCGGGAGCGCGCGCGCGCGACGCTGCAGCCTATGTCACTCTGGAGCCATGCGCGCAGCGAAGCGGCGGCGCGGCGTCATGTTCCGCGCTCCTGGCGCAGGCAGGCGTTGCGCGGGTGATCTACGCCTGTGCCGACCCCCATCCCAATGCGGCGGGACGCGGCGTGGCGCATTTGCGCGCACAAGGCGTTGAAGTGGTGCTGACGGACGCCTTGCCTGAGATCGCAGCGATCAATGCCGGCTTTATCAGCCTCGTTGAGCGCGGTCGGCCGCTGGTGGCGATCGACGCCGAGCCGGCCTCCTATGATGCAGAGCTTGTTCCCGGCGAGGTAAACGAAAACGACCTGACGGCCAGCCTGCGCGCCTTGGGCGCGCGCGGGGTGACGCGCGTATGCGTTGCGCCGGGGAGTGCGCTTGCGCGCGCGCTCGATGCGGCGGGGCTGGTCGATATCGATGCGACGCAGACGGAATAGGGAAGCGGCGCGCTCTTGCGAGCGCGCCGCCAGGGGAGTTCGGGGAGTTGCAGTAAGGCGCGCTTAGGCGGCTTCTGCGTCTTCGATCAGGTTCGAATTCGAGCCCGCCTCGGTGCGGATGGCGATCCGGCGCGGCTTTTTAGCTTCGGGAATTTCCCGCTGCAGCTCGATCGACAGGAGACCGTTTTCGAGCTTCGCGCCCGTCACGACGACATGGTCGGCGAGCTGGAAGCGGCGCTCGAACGCGCGCGCGGCGATGCCGCGATGCAGGAAGCGGCGGCTTTCCTCGTCGGCGTCATCCTTGCGGCCGGCGATGGTCAGCGCGTTTTCCTTCACTTCGACGGTGAGGTCGTCTTCGGAGAAGCCGGCGACCGCGATTTCCACGCGATAAGCGTCTTCGCCGATTTCCTGAATGTTGAAAGGCGGATAGGCGTCCGAGCCTTCGGCGCGGCTGGCGGCGTCGATCAAAGACGCAAGCCGGTCGAAGCCGATCATCGAACGATAAAGCGGTGAGAGATCCATGGTTCTCATAACGTCACATCCTCCATAAGAAGCGACATGCACGACCCTGGAATTGCTAGGCGGCCCAGGGCTTCCCGCCGTCGCGTCCCATCTCCCGATCGCGGCGAAACGAAACGCGCATCGAAGGCCCGCACTGCGGCGCCTTCATAAGGGAGGTAGGAAGCCCGTTTTGGGCGCGCAAGTGGCGCGTTGAGCGAAAAGCCGGGCTCGTGTACAGCCCGCATCCATGGCTGATCTCATGACGATGGCGCGCATTGCGGCGCTGGCTTTGATCCTTGGCGCAGCAGCGGGCTGCGGCGGCGGCGATGATGCGGCCGAGGCGCCCGCCTCAGACGCAGCGCCCGA
>JAUIEH010000360.1 GCA_030428405.1 Alphaproteobacteria bacterium | reverse complement strand
CCTGCAGGGCGATGCTCTGGTCGCGTTCGGGGATTGCGATGAGTGAGGAAAACCTGATCCGCATGGCCAATCAGATCGCCGCCTTTTTTCAACCTTATCCCGAGGAGGAGGCGGTCGCAGGCGTCGCCGACCACATCGCCAGGTTCTGGGAGCCGCGCATGCGCGCACAGTTCCTGGCTCTCGTTGATGGTGGCGCGGAGGGGCTCGACCTGCTCGCGCTCAGAGCGGCGGAATCGCTTCGCTCAAGTGCAGGCTGACGCGACCGCAGGCGCCGGCGGGCAGGTGAGGCGAGTCATGAAAGTCAGTAAACGCACATGACAGAACCGGAACCGCCGTCGCAGACAGCTCCAGGCATTAGGCGCCTTCCGGGCGTCGTTCTCGCCGGCGGCGGAGGGCGGCGGCTTGGCGGTGTCGACAAGGCGCTGGTTGAATTGGCTGGACGGCCCTTGATCGCTCACGTCATCGACCGGCTGCGCGCTCAGTGCGGGCCGCTCGCCATCAACGCCAATGGCGATGCGGGACGGTTTGAAGCGTTTGGGCTGTGCGTCATTCCCGATGCGATTGCACCGCCCGTCGGCCCCTTGGGCGGCGTCCTGGCGGCGCTGGAATGGGCGCGCAAGAACGATCCCGACGCGCCGTGCGTGCTGATCGCGAGCTGCGACACGCCGTTTCTGCCTGTCGAGCTGTGTGACAGTTTGTATGCGGCGCAATTTCGCGAGGAAGCCGATATATCCTGCGCGGCGTCCAGCGACCGCCTGCACCCGCTCTGCGCGCTCTGGTCCACTGCTCTCGTCGAGCCCCTGCGCGAAGCGGCGAGCGAGGCGGACGTGCGCCAGGCCCATGCGTTCATGCTGTCGCGGCGCACGGCCTTTGTCGATTTTTCGGGTGCGGAGATGGACCCGTTCTTCAACATAAATGAGCCGGCCGATCTCGCCCGCGCGGAGCGTTGGCTCAAGACGGAGTGAGCGCGCGCGCTGCGCTCTCTGACTCACGAGTTCGCTGGCCAACAGACCATCCCGCGTGCGGGCAAACAGTCGCATGGCGTCTTGCGTTTAAATTTGCGAATATGCAGATAATCGCAAATAAGAAGCCGGACGGACCCCATGACCCGACGCCTGCTCAGCGCCGCAATAGCGGCTAGTTTCCTTGCCATCGCAGCGAATCAGGCGGCGCGGGGGCAAGACGAGTTCGTCGTGCGCGCCGTGGAGGTCGCCGATCCGAAAGCCGTGTTCGCCACTGTGGAAAGCGTCAATGTCGTGCCCGCACGGGCGCGTATTGGCGGGATTCTTGTCGAACTTGAGGTCGATGAGGGTGATCGCGTGGAGGCGGGCCAGGAAATCGCATTGGTCGCGTCGCAGTCGCTCGCATTGCAGATTGAGGCGATCAATGCGCGCATCGAGGCGGCGCAGGCGCGCGACGCGCAAGCGCAAATCGACCTGCAGCGCGCCGAAGAACTCGTCGGGCGGGGCGTGATGCCGCGCGCGCGGCTTGATGAGACGCGCACGGCCGCGTCCGTGGCCCGGCGCGAGCTTGATGCGGCGCGCGCGGAGCGCGGCGTATTGGGCGAAACGGTAAGCGAGGGCGCGGTCGCTGCGCCGACGGCGGGTCGGGTGCTCGCTGCGCCGGTGACCATCGGCTCCGTGCTTTTGCCGGGCGAGATGGTCGCGAGCGTGGCTTCGGAGAATTACGTCTTGCGGCTGCGCCTGCCGGAGCGCCATGCGCGCTTCTTGAGCGTGGGCGCGGAAGTGCGCGTGGATGCGCCGGAGCTGGGCGGCGAGGCCGCTGCGGTTGCGCGCATCTCGCAGGTCTATCCGCAAATCCAGGACGGCCGCGTCATCGCCGACGCCGAGCTTGAGGGGCTGGGCGACTTTTTCGTCGGCGAGCGGGTGAGGGTTTGGGTCGGCACGGAGCTGCGCAACGCCATCATCGCGCCTGCGGATTTTCTTGAAACGCGCTATGGCGTCGACTTCGTGCGTGTACGCGCAGACGGCGATTCGATTCACGAGGTGGCCGTGCAGCGCGGCCGACCGACCATAGCAGACGGCGTTGAGAACGGCGTCGAGATTCTCTCGGGCCTAGCGCCGGGCGATGTATTGGTGGCGCCATGAAACTCGGTCTGTCGGGGCGTCTGACTGAGCGATTTCTGGAATCGCCGCTGACGCCGCTCATCCTGCTCGCATCCATCGCTTTGGGCCTGCTCGCGGTTGCGACCATCCCGCGCGAGGAAGAGCCGCAAATCTCGGTGCCGCTTGTCGACGTGCATGTCAGCGCGCCGGGACTGCGCGCGCCCGACGCCGTGGAACTCGTCACCGAACCTCTTGAAGCGATCATCACCGGCATTGACGATGTCGAGCACATCTACAGCCAGACGGTGGATGACGGGGCTGTCGTCACGGCGCGTTTCGTCGTCGGCACGGACGCCGATGACGCCATTCTGCGCGTGCATGAAGAAATTCGCGCCAATATCAACCGTATACCTATCGACATTCCCGAGCCGCTGATCGTCGGGCGCGGCATCGCCGATGTTCCCATCGTCACCATCACGCTGAGCCCGACGGCTGACGCCGCGCAGCACTGGGACGACAACCGGCTCTATCAAATCGCGGATGAACTGCGCGCGGAGCTGATGACCGTCGATGATGTCGGGCTGACCTTCATCTCCGGCGGACGCGCCGACCAGATCCGTGTCGAGCCGGACCCTGAGCGTCTCGCCGAATATGGCGTGACGCTGCAACAGCTCGTCGGGCGCATTCGCGGCGCCAATCGGTCGTTTCTGGCTGGCCGCGTCAGCGAGAATGACCGCAGCCTGACCATCGTGGCGGGCCAGACGCTAGAAGGCGTGCCCGATATCGGATTGTTGCTGCTCACCACGCGCGACGGCCGGCCGGTCTATGTCCGCGACGTCGCCGATGTCGTGGTCGATGTTGCGCCGACGGAGCATCGCGCCTGGCATATGGAGCGCGGCGATGGTTTTGCGCCGCGTCCGGCGGTGACGCTTGCGCTCGCCAAGCGCGAAGGCGCGAACGCGGTGCTGGTGTCCGAACATCTGCTGGAGCGCCTGGAGCTCCTGGAAGGCGAACTGATCCCCGAGGGCGTCGAGGCGGTCGTTACGCGCAATTACGGCGAGACGGCGAATGAGAAAGCCAATGAGCTATTGTTCCATCTCGGCCTTGCGACCGTCTCGATCGTATTGTTGATCGCCGTCATGATTGGCTGGCGCGAGGGCGTTGTGACGCTTGTCGTCATTCCGACCACGATCCTTCTGACCCTGTTTGCGTCCAACGCGCTTGGCTACACGATCAACAGGGTCAGCCTGTTCGCGCTGATCTTTTCCATCGGCATTCTGGTCGACGACGCCATCGTCGTGATCGAAAATATCGCCCGACATTGGGCGATGGAGGACGGGCGCACGCGCGCGCGCGCCGCCATTGAAGCCGTCGCTGAAGTCGGCAACCCGACAATCGTCGCGACATTGACGGTCGTTGTCGCGCTCTTGCCA
>JAUIEH010000359.1 GCA_030428405.1 Alphaproteobacteria bacterium | reverse complement strand
TCGAAGACATCACAGATGAGATGTGGACGGAGCAATGCGGCGTCGGACTGAACGCAGCGTTCTTCCTCGCGCGCGCCGCATACCCGCATCTGAAAGCGAGTGCGGCGGGACGCTTCATCCTCCTGAGCTCATCTCAAGGCCTGCATGGCGGTGCGATGAATCCGGCTTATCCCGGCGTGAAGAATGCCCAGCGCGGCTTCATGAAAGCGCTCGCGCGCGAATGGGGGCCTGACGAAATTCTCGTCAACGCAATCGCGCCTGCGGCCCTCACCGGACCGGCCGCAGCCTATTTCGAACGCAACCCGGAAATGCGCGCCATGACGGAGGCCAGCTTCGCGCTCGGCCGCCTAGGTGACAGCCGCGACGATATCGGGGCTGCGATAGCCGCAATGTGCAGTGATTATTTTCGCTACGTCTCGGGGCAACTTATCGTCGTCGATGGCGGCAACTATACCGCGCTCTGATGATGCGGGGTCGGCGTCGGCGCGGTTACGCATGGGAGACGCAGACGTGAATAGCCCTCAACTTGATGCGCAAGGCATGATGCGCGACGCCGAAGCCCGCACGGGATTGAGCGACTGGGGCGCCGACACGTTCCGTAAACCGTTCGAACTTTTAATCGCCGACCTGAACACGCACGCAGCGCTCACCGAGATCGGCGTGAAGCGCGCGCATCGGCGTCTGAGCGACACGCTGGCGGCGCGACTCGAGCTTGTCGCCGACCGCAAGAAATTCGCCGGCCTCGCCGAGGAAACGATCGAACAACCGATCTTCGTCATCGGCCTGCCGCGTTCGGGCACAACGTTCTTTCACAATCTCCTGACGGCTGATCCGGCCAATCGCTCGCCGATGACCTGGGAGATCATGTATCCCTCCCCGCCGCCGCAGGCGCAGAGCTACCACAGCGATCCGCGCATCGAAAAAGCGCGCGAGGCGATGCGGTTTGAAGGCTTCATGGAAGAGGAGCTGCAATCGATCCATCCCTTCGAGGCCGAGCGGCCGGAAGAATGCAACTTCCTCTGGGAACTGAGCTTCACCACCGTCAATTACAGCGCGTGGTGGAACATTCCGAATTACAACGCGCATCTCTACGCGATGGATTTCACGCCGGTCTATGAGGAAGAAAAGCGCGTGCTGCAGCATCTCCAACACCGCCTGCGCGGCGATCGCTGGGTGCTGAAGACGCCGGCCCACCATGCCTGGATGGACGATTTGCTGAGCGTTTTTCCCGACGCCCTGTTCGTGCAATGCCATCGTGATCCGGCGAAGATCATTCCTTCATTGTCGAACAATCTCGCGGTCTGGCGGAAAACGTTTTCCGACCTGCCGCCGCAAGGCGATTTCGGCATGCTCGAGCAACAGGCGCGCATGCTGAAGAACGTTGCGCGCATTCGCGCTCTGCCGGGCATGGAGGCGCGATTCTTCGACGCGCATTTCCTCGACGTGCAGAAGGACCCGATCGCGCTGTTCGAGGACTGCTACCGGCATTTCGGCATCGAGGTCACGCCCGAGCGCGTCGCCGCCGTTCGCGACTGGATGGAGGCCGACCGCAGCGATCACGCCAAGGGCCCCAAGCACAAATACGCGCTCTCCGACATCGGCATGGACTATGCGCAGATCGACGCTGCGATGGGCGAATATATCGAGCAAAGCGGCGTGCAGCTTGAGCGCTAAGGCGGCCATTCCTCAAAGGAGCGCGAAATGACGCAAACGGACCAATTGTCCGAGGCGACGAGAAAGCAGAAAGAGCTGGAAGCGCTGGCTCTGCGTCTGGCCGAACATCCTGAGGTGATCGAATCGCGCGCGCGGGCGCTGCGCTTTTTCGCTGACCATCCATACGCGCAAACGCCTGACGGCGCCGCCTCCCTGCAGGATGCGGCCGACCAGCATTTCTACGGCGCTCTGCAACTCGCCACCAATCTCGACCCCTATCATCCCGCGCTTTCCTCGCTCTTCATGTATGAGCACGAGACCGACGCCCAGCGCTTTCCTTCCTCGCTTCATGGCGGGCTGGAAAATCCGGACAATGTCTACCGGATTGCGCCGATCGCGCCGGACAGCACCTATGAGCTGCGCGGCAGGCGCTTCACCCCGGCGCCGGCGCAGGTCACTTATGAGCTGATGGATTCAGTGCCCGGACTAAATGGCATCGGCGCCCAGCTCGGCCTGTTGAAGGACGAGGACATGGCGCTTGAGCCTGACGGCTCTTTCACCATCACGCTCGGCCCCGAACCCGCAAATGGACGCCCGAACCACATCCAGACCCCTCCCGAGGCGCGCGCCATTTTCGTGCGCGACACGATGTCGGACTGGACCAGCCAAGCGGCCGACATGTTGCGGGTTCATCGCGTCTCAGGTCCCGACAAAGCGCCGTGGACGGAAGAGGAATATGTTGCAAAGGCTGTCGAGCTGGCGCCGCAATATTCAAAATTCTGGAACGAGTTCCGCGACGGCTACGTCAAGCAGCTGGCGTTCAAAACCAATAAATTCGACCCGCCGGCCAAGCGCACCGGCGCGTGGGGCTATATCGCCAATACGCATTTCAAGATCGCGCCCGATCAGGCCTTCATTTTTACGGCCCATCCCGGAGAGGCGCCCTACCACGCCGTGTTGATCGGCAATCACTGGTGGATTTCGATGGACGCCGCGCGCCGCTCGGGCGCGTTCAACACCTCGCAGGCCAAGACCAATCGCGACGGCTCGATCACTTACGTCATCGCGCGCGAGGACCCGGGCTGCTGGAACTGGCTCGATACCGGCGGTCTGCACGAAGGCATCATCCAGGTGCGCTGGCAAGGCGGCGCTGCGGGCTCGGCTTTGCCGGACAATCCAATCCGCGACGCCGCTCTGGTCCAGCTTTCTGATCTGAAAGCACACCTGCCGGAGGAGACCGTCTGGGTCGATGGCGCAGAGCGTGCGCGCCAACTCGAGGCGCGCTTCCAATCTTATTGCAGGCGGCTCGATCAGCCCTGACCGGCCGCACCCGAAGCGTTTAGTGCGCCTCGCGCGCTTCTGCGACTTCGAGCAGACCGCGAAAGATCAGCGTGAAGAGCGAGCCCGCGCGGAACGCCGCCCCTTCGCGGCCCAGCGACAACAACGCGACCGCCTGCCCCGTCACGCGCGTTAGCGCGGCAAGCGCGTGCGGCTCAAGCGGCAGCTTTTTGCCGCGCGCTGCAAAAGCGCGGTCGAGCAATTGACCAAGGGCTTCGTGAAAGGAATCAAGCTCCGCATTGTAGAGCGCGCGAAACTCCAGATCGCGCGCGGCCTGCAATTGCAGCTCCATGCCAAGCATCGGCCAAAGGCCCTCATCGCCTGCGGCTGCATCGACCTGCGCTTCGGCCTCGGCGAGGAAATCCTCAACGCTCTGTGCGCGCTCAAAGACGGCGCGCGAGTTCTCAAGCTCCGTCTCCAGAAAGCGTTTCATCAGCTCAAGCAGCAGGGCCTGCTTATTGGCGAAATTCGCGTAGACGGCGCCGCGCGTATAGCCCGCACGCGCTGCGATC
>JAUIEH010000358.1 GCA_030428405.1 Alphaproteobacteria bacterium | reverse complement strand
AGGCCCTGGCGTTTCATCAGCTCGCTTGCCGCAATCTGGCTGATCATGGCCTGCGTCGCGCTGGCGTGTGCGTCCACGCTCTGGGCGATCGAGCCGGACATCGCCTTGCGCCGCGCTTTCGCGCTCGTGATGACGACAATATTCGGCGTCTATGTCGCTTACCGGTTCGGTTGGCGCGACGTGATCGGAATGCTCGCCATCACGTCCGCCATATTGGCGGTCGGCAATCTCGTCGCCTCGCTGGCGACGCCGGGTTTCGGCGTGCACCAGGACGTCAACGCCGGCGCCTGGCGCGGCATGTTCTTCGAGAAAAACGCGCTCGGCGCGGAAATGGCGCGCGGCGCCATGATTTTCCTATGCGCCGCCATTTTCCAGCCGCGCCGCCGGTGGATGTGGGCGGGCTTCATCTTGCTCGCCGTGTTCCTCGTCATCATGTCGCGTTCGGCGACCTCGCTCTTGTCCGTTCTGCTCGCCTTCGGCGTCATTGCGGGCGTCGGTCTGTTGCGCCGCGGTCCTGCGACGGCGCTCGTGTTCACCTATCTTGGCGTCATTGTCGCGGGCACGCTCGGCGTCTTCCTTATTACCGACACGGCGGGCTTCCTCGAGCTTCTGGGCAAGGACGCCACGCTTACGGGGCGTACGGATATTTGGGTTCTGATCCTGGATTCAATTCAAGAGCGGCCCTGGCTCGGCTATGGCTATCACACCTATTGGCACGATCCGCTCGGCCCCGCCTTCTTCATTCGTGAGGCGACGCAATGGCCTGTGCCTTCGGCGCATAATGGCTGGCTGGAGCTTGCCTTGTCGCTCGGCTGGGTCGGCGTCGGCCTGTTCGGCCTTGCCTTCTTCATCATCCTGATCATGTCGATCTCAAGGATCGGGGGCGGGCGCGAGGTCTATTTCGCGCTCACCTATAATCTTTTGTTTCTGCTCTATTCGATGTCGGAAAGCTCGATTCTCGACCGCAACAGCTTCGCCTGGGTCTTGTTCGTGATCGTGGCGACCAAGCTGTTTACCGGCGAGCGCGCAAGCGACGGCCGGCGCACGAGCACGCCAAGCGGTTACAACCCGCCGCGCCAGCCCTATGAGCGGCGCAGACGGGCGTTGAGCGGACGCTGAGCTTTCAGCGCGCCCGCAGCGCTTCTTCGGAAATGATCGACTTGGCGACGTCGCCGACGGTGGAGACCTTCAACCCGGCTTCCGCGACCGCTTCGACGACTTCTTCGAGCTCGCGCTCGCTCGCGCCCCATTCGGAGTGTTGGGCGCGCACGTCGTGGCCATAGAAAATCAGCCAGCCGCCATTCTGCTTTACATCTGCGATCTGAGCGCGTGCGCGCGCCACGCCGTCGGCGCCGCCGTCCAGGCCGGTCGCGCGCAGATAGGCGCAGTCGATAGAGCCGCGATTGACGCCGGGCCAGACGCTGCGCAGCGTTGAATATCGTTTCGCCAAGGATGATTTCGCGCCGAGGCTGGTCTCGCCATAGGGGAAAGCGAAGGAGCGCAAGGGACCGTCATAGCCGGCCGCGCGCAGCGCCTCCTCATTGCGCTGAGCTTCCGCTTCGACGTCAGCGAGACTGGAATTGTTGCAGTCGATATGGCCGTGCGTGTGACAGCCGATTTCGTGACCGGCTTCCGCGACGCGCGCCAGATCGTCTTTCGTCCAGAGCGGGCCGAGGTGGTTTTCGTCATCCTGAAAGCCGGTCGCAACGTAATAGGTCGCGCGATAGCCGAAGCTCTCAACGATGCGCGCGCCGGCTTCACCAGCGGAACGCGGAAAGTCGTCGAAGGAGAAGGAGACGCGCGAGAAATTGGGCGGCAGCGTGACCGGACGACGCGCGCCATAGCGCACGAAACGACGCTTGATCTTCGCCGCCAGGCTGTTTGGCGAATAGGCTTCGCTCATTTGATCGCTTCTCCATACCAACTCGCACGCCAGAATTTCAGCGCGACAATTCTCAATTTCATCGGTGTAAGCCCCAAATTGTCCTTTGCAAGAAAGGAGAAAAGAGGGCGCAGGTGAAAAAGTGCAGGAAACTTCGCGAAATATCCTGCAACGCGAAAACTGGGCAGGCTTTTCGCCAATTCGGGGTGGTGTTCGCTGAAGCGGACGAAATTGGCGGCTGAAAGCTTGAACTTGTTGAGCAACTGCTCTGCGCTTTCCAGGCCGAGATGGGTGGCGGTGTTGTCGACATGGATGACCGGCGCATGCGCGCTGACGCGCGCGGCCCATTCGACATCCTCCCAGCCCCAGCCGACAAAGCCGTCATCAAAGGGGAAGGTCTCGAATATGTCGCGGCGCACCAGAAGATTGCTGGTGTAGACATATTTGGCCGGCTGCGCCGAGCGTTCTTCTGCACTCGGACATTCCGAAGAAATCGAAAAGGCGCGATGCAGCGCATTGGCGCGGGTGGGTCGGACCTGTTCGACCGAAAAACCGCCAAACGCCACGGTCGGTTCCGCATCGTCGATCAGATCCAGCCAGCGGCGCAGAAAGCCTTCGCCGTCGGGCAGCATGTCGGCGTCGAGGAACAATAAATGGCTGCCGGCCGCTGCAGCGAATAAGCGGTTGCGCGCTATCGAGCGGCCGCGATTGATCTCATCGGATATGAGCTGGGCGTTGAACGCAGCGTCATTGACCCGGCGCGAGGTGCGGGTGAGCAGCGCGGCGTCGCGGCTGCCGTCATCATAAAGAATAAGCTCGATGCGGGCGCTGTCGGCCATGTTCGCCAGCTCTTGCGCCAGAGCGTCGAACAAGGGTCCGGGGTCGTCGCCTTTGAACGGCGTGAGGATAGAGAGGGCGACGGCGTCGGCGTCCTTGGCCGATGCGCTGCGCCAGCGCGCGAGGTGATTGAAATGCGCGTTCATGGCGTCCCCGCCGATTGCGTGCGGTTGCGCAGATTGCGCAGCCATTCGCGGCAGCCCGCAATATCCAGGACAAGAGCTGCCGCGCCGTAAACGAGCGCGCCGATTGCGGCTTCGACCAGCAATTGAACCAGCGCGCCCGCGCCGAGATTTGGAATGAGGCTGACGATCAGCGCCATGACGGCGCAGGCGCCGCCGGCTTGCGCGAGCACGCGAAACGGAATGGGTAGAGGCAGGAGACGTCGGCCCAGGAAAATGAAGATCAAGAGACCGACGCCATAGGCGGCGACCGTCGCCCAGACGGCGCCCATCACGCCGTAGATCGGCAGCCACCACAAATTCAGCGCGACATTGACGCCGGCGGCCGGCGCCAGCGCCGCCGCCATCATTCCGGTGCGTTGCGTCAGCGTGAACGATTGGTGGAAATAATATGAGATGCAGCCCGACATGAAGGCGGCGAAGGCGATCGGCGGAATGACGCGGGCTGCGTCTTCGCGGAAGGCTTCACCGACCATAAAGCCGGCCAGAGGTTCAGCGACGAGCGCGATGCCGGTCGCAGCGGGCAGGCAGATCAAGATGAGCGTTGCGCCAAACTCGCCGGCAAGTTCCTGAGCGCGCGCCGCGCCGTCCTGTTCAAACGCTG
>JAUIEH010000357.1 GCA_030428405.1 Alphaproteobacteria bacterium | reverse complement strand
GCGCCATGGACATTCTCATCATCGGCTCGGGCGGACGCGAGCACGCGCTCGCCTGGCGTCTGTCGAAAAGCGCCTCCGCCGACAAAATCTTCTGCGCGCCCGGAAACGCCGGCATCGCCGATGTCGCAACCCTGATCGACATCGCCGTGGACGACATCGACGCCATCGTCGCGAAGGCGAAGGAACTTGGCGTCGGCCTGGTAGTCGTCGGGCCCGAGGCCCCGCTGGCGGAAGGTCTTGCAGACCGGTTGGAAGAGGCCGGCGTGCCGGTCTTCGGCGCAAGCGCGGCGGCTGCGCAATTGGAGACCTCAAAGGCGTTCGCGAAAGCCTTCTGCAAGCGCCATAACGTGCCGACGGCGGGTTATGACGTATTCGAAGAAACCCAGCCTGCAATCGATTTTCTCGACACCATGTCCGCGCCTTATGTTCTGAAAGCGGACGGACTGGCAGCCGGCAAGGGCGTCGTCATTGCGCAAACGCGCGCGGAAGCCGCAAGCGAGATCGAAGCCATGCTCGGCGGCCGCTTCGGCGCCGCCTCCGCCAGGCTCGTCATCGAAGAGTTTATGGAAGGCGAGGAAGCCTCGTTCTTTGTCCTGACGGATGGCGAGGCGATCGAGGCCTGGCCCGCCTGTCAGGACCATAAGCGCGCTTATGACGGCGATGAGGGCCCGAACACCGGCGGAATGGGCGCTTATTGCCCCGCGCCGATCGTCAGCACGGCGGATGAAAAGCGCATCATCGAGGAAATCGTCCGCCCCGTGATTGACGGCATGGCGGCCGAAGGCGCGCCCTATCGCGGCGTTCTCTATGTCGGGCTGATGATGACGGCCAACGGTCCCAAAGTGGTCGAGTTCAACGCCCGTTTCGGCGACCCGGAAACGCAAGTGCTGATGCTGCGCGCCCAAGGCGACCTCGCCGCCAAGATGCTCGCCTGCGCTGCCGGCGGCCTCGCCGAGACGGCGCCGACGAGCTTCAACCCCCGCCCCGCCGTCACCGTCGTGATGGCGAGCAAGGGTTATCCGGACGCCTATGAAAAAGGCACGCAGATTTTCGGCGTCGATCAGGCCGAGGAAGAAACCGGCGCGACAGTCTTTCACGCCGGCACGGCGCGCGACGGCGACGGCGCCCTGCGCGCCATTGGCGGACGCGTGCTCAATGTCAGCGCGCTGGGCGACACGATCGAGGATGCGGCGGCGCGCGCTTATTCAGCCGTGGACCGCATAAACTGGCCGAAGGGATTTTGCCGGCGCGACATCGCCAGGCGCGCGCGCAGCGCGCTCGAGGCCTGAGCACTGGAATACAACGTGCTGGAAATAAGAGCGCTGGCGGCTAACCCGCGCTAGTCCTCGTCCGAGGCCGCGCCATTATCCGACGACGCGCTTTGCGCGCGCTCATAGCGCGCCATGAGCTGCTGAATTTCGCGCTCGGTCAGTTCGACCAAAGGCGCGGGCGCAGCAGACGCTGAACGTGTGGCGCCGGCGTCGCTGATCACCTGCGAGGCCCGCCAGAGCCGGCGCGCGCTGTCGCGATCGCCTTGCTGGGCGTACCACGCGCTCGCCTCCTGCAACTCCTCGACGCTATACGGGCCCGAACCGCCCGTCTGCGCGTGCGCGGCCAAGGGCGCGCACAGCGCTAAGGTCAGAGAAACGCACGCAAATAGCGCACGATGCATGACATCCTCCGTCTATGCTCTAAGCTCGCGTAAATCAGCGTCGCGGCGAGTTTATGGCGAAATCATCGCTCAGCCGGGGCGGGCACGAATTAGACCTGTTTCGAGGAGACCTTATGTCCGCGCTCAAATCGATGCTTGCAGCCTCAGTCGCTGCGAGCGTTCTGATTGCGTCCCAAGCCTCAGCCCAGGACGGCGAAGCCGCGCCGATCACCGTCATTCACGCCGGAACCCTGCTTGCAGCGCCCGGTGAAGAGCCCGCCTCTACCGAGCGCTCGATCGTCATTCAGAATGGCGTCATTACCGGCGTTGAGACCGGATATATCGAACCCGTCGGCGCCGAGATCGTGGATTTGTCGGACATGTATGTCCTGCCCGGACTGATCGACAGCCATGTGCATATTTCCGGCGAACTCTCCGCCACATCGCGGCTTGACCGCATGACGCTGGACGACGCCGATGCTGCGCTCGACGGCGCGCGCAATGCGCGCACGACGCTGCGCGCGGGCTTCACGACGGTGCGCGATTGCGGCGGGCCGATGTCGATCTTCGCGCTGCGCGACGCCATTCGCGACGGCGATGTTCCGGGTCCGCGCATTCTCGCTTCAGGCCCCGCGATCACGCCGACCGGCGGTCATGGCGACATTAACGGCTATCGCCACGAAATCATCGACCTGTTCTCTGGCGGCAATGCGTGCAACGGCGCGGATGACTGCCGGCGTGCGGTGCGCGAGGCCGTGCGCGCGGGCGCCGACTTCATCAAGATCACGGCGACCGGCGGCGTTTTGTCCAACACAAACGCCGGCGTCGGCCAGCAATTTTTCGACGACGAACTCGAAGCCATCGTCGAGACCGCGCGCATGCTCGGCCGCGAAGTCACCGCGCACGCCCATGGGCGCGAAGGCGTGGAAGCGGCGCTGCGCGCCGGCGTCGCCTCAATCGAGCACGGCACCTATCTCAACGAAATGACCGTCGATCTGTTCAATGAGCATGAGGCCTATCTCGTGCCGACCGTGCTCGCCGGCGTCACCGTCGCGGAGATGGCCGAAGCCGGCATGCTGCCGCCAGCCGTGCGCGACAAAGCGCTCGAGGTCGGTCCGCAAATGATCGACATGCTCGGCATTGCGCGGCGCGGCGGCGTGCGCATCGCGTTCGGCACCGATTCCGGCGTCTCACGTCACGGCCAGAACGCGCGCGAGCTTGAGCTGATGCTGGAGTCGGGCTTTTCCGCCGAAGAAGCGATCGCCGCCGCCACGATCGTCGCCGCCGAGCACATCAATCTCGAAGAAGAAATCGGACGCATCGCGCCCGGATTTTCCGCGGACATTATCGCGGTCTCGGGCGATCCTTATGCGAATATCTCTGAGATGCGCGATGTTGATTTCGTGATGGCGCGCGGCGAAGTGGCGCTCGATCCGCAGCGCGACTGAACAGGCCTCTTCCCGGCGGCGTCAGTCGCCGGGAGGGGTTTCTTCGTCCGCATCCGCGATGACCTCATCGCGCCAGACATAGCCGACCACGTCGACGCGCACGCCGCCGACGACCTGCACGCCGCGCGCAACCACCGTGCCGCCAAGTTCTTCGTAGAAAGCGCGCGCGGGTCCATTGGACTCCACACACCACAGGCCCACGGAAAAGAAACCGCGCTGGATCAGATGATTAGCGGCGGCGGCGAGCAAGGCGCGTCCGGCGCCGCGGCGTTGGCGCTCATTGAGCACGTAGAGCATGTAAATCTCGCCCTGCCAGGGCGTCTCATTGCCCCGCGACGGCCCGCACCAGGAAAAACCGACGCCGTCGCCGCCGGTTTCCGCGACCAGAAGCGTGTAATCGCGCGCCGCCGGATCG
>JAUIEH010000356.1 GCA_030428405.1 Alphaproteobacteria bacterium | reverse complement strand
CGACCGACGAGAAAAGCGAGCGACGCCAGCGGCATTGGCGGCTCATCGCCCATCAATGCGTGCGCGCGTTCGTCGATCAGCTCGATATTTTCTTCCGTGATATGATGAATCCGGCCGATGCGGTTGACCGGCAGGCAGGCGAGGTCGTCGCCGGCTTTCACCAGCAGGAACCGCGCAGCGAGCAGCGAGGCCGGCGCTTCGATCAATGAGCGCGCGCCGCACGGTTCGCGCTCGCTGATCGTGAACGTGCCGCCGAGCGCGGTGACGGCCTCTTTGACCACGGACAAACCGATGCCGCGCCCGGCGATCTCCGTGATCGAAGACGCCGTGGACAAGCCGGCATGAGTCAAAAGATGCGTGATGTCGCCGCCCTGCGCTTCGGCCAGCGCGGCGGCGTCCGTAAGACCTTGCTCGCGCGCGCGCTGCAGCGCTTTTTCGCGATCCACGCCGCGGCCGTCATCCTCGATGGAGACGACGAGATTGGGACCGCGCGCGCCGACCTCAAGTATGATGCAGCCCTCTTCGGGCTTGCCGGCCGCAACGCGCTCCTCCGGCGTTTCGATGCCGTGGTGAATGGCGTTGCGCAAGAGATGCACGACGGGGTCCTTGAGGCGCTGCAACACTGTGCGGTCGGCCAGAGTGTCGAGACCGCGCACGCTGACGCGCACTTGCTTGCCCTGCTCCTGCGCAATGTCGCGGACGATCTTGCGCGCCGCGCCGAAAGCAAAATCCGCTGACACGGTCTGCAAATGCGCGACCTGCTCCTGCAGGCCGCGGCCAAGCCGCCGCATGCGCCAGGCCTGATCGCGCTGGCGGCGCTCAAAATCACTCAGCATGGCGTCGGCATTGCGCACGCGCTCGACGATCTGTTCGAGCGTATCGTTGGCCGGCGTGATCCAGTCGCTTTGTGGCCGGCGCTCTTCGGCGTCATGCGCACGCACCGCCAGCGCAATCGCCTTGAGCTCGCCCTTTACGAGTTCCAGCGCGCCCAGCGCGTCGTCCTGACCGCCCATCGCCGCAAGTATTTCCGAAGAGCTTTGCACGAACGCATCGAAGCTTCGCGTCTCAACGCGCGTCAGCACAGCCTGCGCCGCCTCGCCTTTTGCGCTGTCTACGGACGCAGACGCTCCGAGCGTGCGCGGCTCTGCGCCAGAGCGCTTCTCCTCGCGCGTTGCACGCTCGGACGAAACGTCAGTGGTCGCCGCTTCCTCAGTCGCCGCAACTAGGCGCGGTCCTGGCGACGCTGGCTTGTCGGCCGGCGCAGGCGGTGTTGCTTGTCCCGCCTTGCGAACCAAAGCGATCGCGTCCTCCAGATCAGCAGCCGCCTCGCCCGCCAGGCTGCTCGCGACCCAATCTTCGATCGCATCCAGCCCCCGACGCATGGCGCCGGCCGCCGGCCCCACATCGATCGCATCGGCCTGGCAATCCTCCACCAGCGTCTCGAGCGCATGAGCGAGCGATTCGACCGGCTTCATGTCGACCGCGCGCGCTGCTCCCTTCAGACTGTGAAGGCGCCTGTGAAGCTCAACCAAATTGATCGCACCGCCCGCGCCGCCATCGTCCTCATAGGCGTCAAGCATCGCGCGGACCGCGTCGACATGGTCGCGATGCTCCGCCTCGAAGGCGACAAGCAGTTTCTGGTGGAGTGCGTTCACGCGACGACATACTCCCTGACGGAATCCTGAAGCTGCTCGCTCAGCGCATTGAGATTGACCGTCGCGCCCTCAAGGCCGCGCGTGCCTTCGGCGATTTGGCCGCTCGACTTGCGGATCTCGTCGACCGCCTGAGTGACTTGCTCCACGCCGATCTGCTGCTGGTTTGTTCCAGCGACGATCTGCTCGAAGGTCTGAATGCTCGAGTCTATGCTTTCCGCGAGGCTCTCAATCGCCGCCTTCATGCGCTCGGATTGCTCCTTGCCCGTTTCAGCGCGTTTGACCGCTTCTTCGGTCTGCATCACCGAAGTGTTGATGCCTTGCTGGATGTCGCCGAGAAGCGATTGGACCTGCACCGTCGCCTGCTTTGCCTGGCTCGCGAGGTTCTTCATTTCATCGGCGACGATCGCAAAGCTCTTGCCGTGCTCGCCGGCTGCGGAAGCTTCAATCGCCGCGTTCAGCGCGAGAAGGTCCGAGCGCTCCGCAATGTCATTGACCGTCGTGATGATGTCACCGACCGAACGGGTTTTCTCCGTCAACGCAACAATATTCGATGCAACCGCTTCCGCCTGCTCGCCGATCAGACCCATGGTGAGATAGGTCTCGCTGACGGCCTGAAGGCCCGACTGCGAGGCGCCCAGCGTGGTTTCCGAAGAATTGGCCACTTCGCGGGCGCGTTCGGAAATCTGGCTGCCCGACTGCGCAATCTCGTTCAGCGTCGTCGTGATTTCCTGAATCGCCGTGAGCTGTTCATTGGCGCTTGAGGATTGCTGCACGGCCGAAGCGCGCAGCTGAGACGTCGCGCCTCCGACATTGGAGACCGCATCGATTGTTCTGCGCGTGGTGCGCGAGAGATTTTCGATCATGTCGTTGAACTGCCCGGCGAGCCGGCCCAGCTCATCGCGCCCTCTGACCCGCGCCCTTTGCGTGAGATCGCCGCGACCGACCTGTTCGACCACGCTCACCAATTCGGTGAGCGCCGGCGCAATTGAGCGGTGCAGCACCCAGATGGCGGCGAGCGCGACCACGAAGGCGAATGTCAGCATAACGAAGAACACGCGACGCACGCCCTCATATGTCGCGTCAATGCCGTAAACGGCGACCCGGCCCAACTCATCCGCATTCTGCTGCAGCGCGACCAAGGACGACACGAGGCCGTCGCGTTGCTCATCAAGAACCGTCAGGCGATCCCGAAGCCGGTCGAGCTGGTTGGTGTTGAGCGCATCAAACACGGTCGACACAACCGCGCTGTTCTCATCCAGAGCGACGTCGACACGCTCCGTATCCGCCGCGATCTCGCGCCAGAGGTCTCTCGTGGTGCGGTTCGAACTTTCCTCGGCGCGATCCGCAGCCAATTCGGAGAGGCGGTCGAGGTCAAGCGAAACAGCGCTGAACTGAAGCTCCCAGTTCTGCTGCGAAACGCGCGAGGATTGTGTCGTGATGCCCGCCTCCTCAAGGAAGCGCGCGCCGACGGCGCGCTCGGTATGCATGCGCATGCGTCCTTGCCCGTCTCGAATGTCCGAGAGCAGATCGGAGGCGGCGAGGTTAAACTCGACAATTTCCTCGCTGCTGTCGCGCAGGCCCGTCATTCCCATGAGCTGGTAGAACGCCAGTCCCGTCATCAGGACCAGGACGACCCCGAATGCAATAATAATCCGTGAGCCAATGTTCACCGTCATGGCTTGCTCCTCCGCAAAAGATTCGTTCGATCCGAGACCGCGTTTTCGTCAATCACCAACATTCCGTCCGACCCGATCAGGCGCACGACCGCGCCCGCCGTGCGCGTGTCTTCCGGCCCGAGCGGGCTGAGCGCGTCGCGCGCAATCCGTGTGCGGCCCTCGAGCGCATCGACATGGAGCGCCGTGAGCCGGCCCG
>JAUIEH010000355.1 GCA_030428405.1 Alphaproteobacteria bacterium | reverse complement strand
AGCGCCCGCCGCGCGCGCGGCGTCCCACTGGGCGAATGTAACGCAGTACCGGCCAAGCGATGCGACATGCGCGATGCTCACGTCGCGTTGCGGGCCTTCATCCGCGTCTCGTCCGCGCTCGCTTTCAGGCGACCCCATCCGGAACACGCCTTGCGGCATGGCGACCATTTCGACCGGCGCCAGTTCTGAAAACACCTTCAAATCAATGATGTAAGTGCGTTCCGCGACAGGTGCGCCAGACTTGGCGGCCGTGAGGGCGTCGGCCTCGGACCGTGTTGCTGCTTGCGTCATGCCGGCCCTCGCGAAGTGATGGCGTCGTTTTATCGCCGCTCGACCGTCGCGCGAAGCGTTAATCGCGATGCGCGCGCGGGGCGTGTGGAAAACCTCGCTGCGCGGCTGCGACGAGCAGAGTCAATAACACCGGTAACCCAAGGAAACATTGAAGAATTCGTCGCGCGGGCCTGCATCTCGCGCTTGTGTATAACCGTTAAGAGCTGGTTAAATCCTCCGACATGCATGGGCGTCGCGGGGCTCCGTCAGGGACGCGCAAAAAAACCGAAAAATTCGGAGTCGGGGAAGGTGGGGAATGTCGCGAGGCTTGGTCGGCCTGACAGCGATTCTTGTGGCGAGCACGGCGTTGCCGTGGCCGATTGTCGCCCAGGAGGAGCTTGAGGCTCAAAATTGCGCCGCCGCGCCGCGTCCGGCGTCGACGGAAGAGGCCGCGTTTCTCGGCGTCGGCGATCTTGAACGATTGAGCTGGCCGGAAGACCGCTCGCCCGTATCCGATGCGCAATTGCGCGCAGCGGCGGCGCCTTGGCGCGGCGCGCCGCTCGACATCACCACCGTGCGCTGTGTCGGTCTGGCGATGGAGCGCGCGTTCCGGGACGCGGGCTATCCCTTCGTGCGCGTCTCCGCACCGCCGCAAAACGTCTCCAATGGCCGCGTGCGCTATCAGGTCGTGGAAGGCTGGGTGGAGCGCGTGGCCCCGACCGGCGAACATGCCGGCGCGCGGCTGAACGCGCATCGCCGCCTGCGCGCGCTTGAGCCCGGCGATCAGGCCCGGCCCTTGTCCTTGCGCGAGCTTGAGCGCGGCGCAGCTTTGCTTGACGAAGCGCCCGGCCTCAACGCGCGCCTCGCCGTCACCCGCGGAGTGGAGGACAATCCCGGCGCGGTGCGCATCGTGGCGGACGCTTCGCCGGAGCCGCGCCGCTTCGTCGTCAATTTCAACAATTACGGCGCCGAGGCGCTCGGCCGCTCGGGCGCATCGGCCTTGTTCTCCACGCCCGGCCGCGCGCCTTTGGGCGACGAGTTCACAGCCTCGGCCTATACGACCTTCGACCTTGAAGAGCAGCAGGCCGTGCGCATCACGTATCGGCGTGCACTGACGGTCTCGGGACTGGAAATGCATATCGACGCCGCTTACGGACAGGCCGAGCCCGGCGGTCCGGTGCGTGTGCTCGGCGCCGCAGCTGAAAGCTTCAGCGCGCGCTTCATGCTGAGCCATCCCGTCTATTTCGATCAGACCAGCCGCGTGACGGCGGGCGTCGGCGTCGACCTCGCCGAGCAGGAAGGCGATCTGTTCGGCGGTCAGATTCAGCTCTCCGATGATTCCAGCCGCAACATATTCGCGCGCATCGAAGCTGAGACCGTGCGCGGCTGCGACCGCTTCATGCGCGCACCGGAAGGCGCGTGCTGGCGAGTGGCGGGCGAGCTGGAACTGCGCCAGGGCGTCAACGTGCTCGGCGCGAGCGAGCAGGGCGATGCGTTTCTCTCGCGCCCGGCCGCTGACCCGCAGGCGAGCGTCGTTCGTGCGGGCGCTGAAATCGAAACGCCGGACGGCGTCGCCGGCGTGCGCGCGCGTTTGCGCGTTCGTGCGCAAGTCTCGGGCTCGCCGCTTTTGGCGTTCGAAGAGATGACATTCGGCAACTACACCAGTGTGCGCGGCTATGACCCGGGCGCGCTCGCTGGCGACAGCGGCGTCTCGGCGTCGCTGGACGTCATCGGACCGGAAATCGAAGTGCGCGGCGTCTCGGTCGAGCCTTTCGCCTTCTACGATGCAGGCCGGGCATGGAACGAAGACCCCGGCGCGCCGAACGGCCGTTTCATCTCTTCTTACGGTGCGGGCGTCCGGGTCGAAGTGACCGACGATGTGCGCCTTGAAGCCGCCTGGGCGCGGCCGGTGCACGCCCCGCTCGGACTTGGCGAGTCGCAACCAAGTTCCCGCGTTTTGGTCTCAATGACGACAAATATCGCCGGTCTCATCCGCCAGCGTAGTTAAGGAAAGAGCGTCATGAGCGTCTTGAAGTCGAAAAACGCCCCGACGAGCCGCCGCGCGGCATTGTTGATGGGCGCCGCCGTCTTGATCGCTTCGCCGGCCGCCGCGCTGCCTGATGACCCGGTCGTAGTCGCTCAGTCGACGGACATTGGCTCCGCGCCCGGCGTCAGTTTCGAATTCGGCGCCAATTCGCTCACCATCACGCAGGACGCCCAGCGCGTCTTCATCGACTGGCTCAACGGTTTCGACATCGCCGCGGGCGAGCATGTCGCCTTTGTCCAGGGCGGCGCCGACTGGATCGCGGTCAATCGCGTCATGTCGGGCGATGCAACCACCATCGCCGGCGCGCTGACGTCGAATGGCGGCCAGATCTGGCTGATCAATCCGCAAGGCATCGCGATTTCCTCTACCGGCGTCGTCAATGCCGGCGGCTTTATCGCGACGACGGCCGGGCTCGAGCCGACAGAATTTGTCGGCGAGGAAGGGCCGGGCGGCACCTTCGTGTTCACGCAAGCCGGCGCCGAGGGCGCGATCGTCTCAAACGCCGGCACGGTCGAGACCAGCGGCTTCCTCGCCTTCGTTGCGCCGATGGTGCGCAATGAAGCGGGCGGCTCGCTCACCTCGACGTCGAGCGATGCGCTGCTTGCCTCCGCCGAGACCTACCGCATCACCTTCGCCGATGCGCCGAATGAATTCGGTGAACTGACGGTCACTGACTTCATCATTGAGAGCGAAGCGGTGCTGCCCGAAGGCGAAAGCGCTGTCGAGAACGCTGGCTCGATCTCCGCCTCGCGCGTGGTCGCGGTCGCCTCCGAGCGCGGCGCCGCGGCGCTGCTCGATCTGGGCGGCGACGTGGAAGCCACGGGCGTCGCCTCGGTTGATGGCGAACTCGTTCTGCTTGGCCCGGACGAGCAGGAAGAACAGGAACTCGCCTCACTGTCCGAGGACGAAGAATATAGCCATGAGCGTCGGGATCGCCGTCGCGGCCGACGCGGTCATCGCGATCACGAGGATGACGGCGAACACGAAGGTCATTACGGCGACGACCATGAAGGCGAGGGCCATCACGGCCGGCGCGGACGTCATCACAACGGCCACTATCATGAAGGCGGCTGTGATTGTGAGGAATGCCCGCCGCCTCCGCCACCGCCACCGCCACCGCCGCCGCCACCGCCGCCGCCGCCGCCTCCGCCGCCGCCGCCGCCGCCGCCGCCGCCGCCGCCTCCTCGGTTTCAGGCGCAGCCGGTGGGTTGGTCTCGCCTTGAATCGAACCG